>CAIXGT010000218.1 GCA_903919105.1 uncultured Spartobacteria bacterium
AGACACCCCGCTGATCCGCACCGTCTGCCGTGAATTTTCGCACGCGCCTACAACCGGAGCCACGGGGCTTCCTGATCGCTCCGATGGTCGACATCCTGCTTGTGCTGCTAGGATTCTTCATGCTCACGTGGAGTTTTGCCCGACAGGAACGGGAACTCGACGTCCAGATGCCCTCGGCGGGCGAGGCTAAGGAACAGCGGCGCTCCGTCGGCGAGGTGATCGTCAACGTGAAGGCCGATGGCAGCCTTGTCATGAACCGTCGGAACATGACTCCGGACGAGCTTCTGACGGCGCTATCACGGATCGCCGCACTCTACCCCGATCAGGCGGTGGTGCTGCGCGGCGATCAGCGCGTCAACTACGGACACATCGTTCAGACACTTGATCTCTGCCGGAAGGCCAATATCTGGAATATCGCCTTCGCCACGGCAAGCCCAGATGCCCCCGCTGCCGCCAGCCCATAAGCACCCATGATGAATAGTAAAAGGAAGGGAAGGGGTTTCACACTCCTTTGGGTGGCTCCGATCGCCCTGAGCGGACTTCCGGGATTCACGGCAAAGCTCTACGGACAGTCGCTATCACCAGAACCAGAAGTCCGCCGCGCCCTTCCTGTGACGTCAACTTCCTCGCCGACTCCGACTCCGGTCATGAGGGCCCTGCCAGCGGATTCGACGACGTTGCCATCACCCGTCCACTCAGCGTCTACTGAGACTCAAACGATTCCTTCCACTCCTAGCACAGCATCCCCGACAACAGCGACCTCCGTTGATGCGCCGCGCAGCATCCGCCTTAGCCCAGCAACTGCAGCCGATCCGGCAGCGCTGGCAGCATCACAGCTTGCAATCGCCGAAGGATGCTATGCAAGGAAACAGCCGGAACTAGCCATCCCCGAATATGAGAAATTCCTGATCATGGCGTCGCGGAACTCAGTTGATCGGGAACGTGCCCTTTACCGCTTGGGGGAATCACAGCGCCAGATGGGTAGCATGGTCGCCGCCGAGAGCAGCTTCCTCAAGTTGATCGCCGAATACCCGAACGGCCAATACGTTCCCTCCTCCTCGTTCCGCCTTGGCGAAATGAGAGAGTCGCGGGGTGAATATTCCAACGCGGCGGATAATTTTGCGATGACCGCCAAGGGTGCCACCGATCCCACGATCCGCATTGCTGCGCTCTACCATCAGGCACTCTGCTTGGAAAAGAGCGGCCACCAGCAGGAGGGAGAGATTCTTTTTCGCTCAGTGGCCTCGGAAAAACAGCTCGGAACGGCACCCAATCCCTACCGTACTCCCACCCTGATGCACCTTGCATCTCTGGCCACTAACTCGGGTAACAAAGAAGAGGCTTTGGCCGATTATCGGGAAATCATGGCTGTGGAAACCAAAGGGGAAGTTTTCTCCGAAGCGGCCCTCAAAGCGGCCCAGATCGAATCCGAGCTCGGTCACCCGGAGGAAGCGCGTAAACTTTTCGAGAAAGTGGCTTCCTCCAAAGACTCGGGACGCTGGCAAAGCATTGCTACGCTCGGCGCTTTGCGTCTGGCCGCCCAGTCCGGTGACAGTGGGGCGATCCTGCGGACCTCGGAAAGCGCACTGGCCAGCGATTCCGAAAACAAACCGGAAATCCTACTTCTCCAGGCGAATGCCCTAAGAAAGACGGGGAAGAACTCCAAGGCTCTTGAGAACTACGATGCAATCATCCGAGAGTTCCCGGGAAGCAAGGCGGCTTCCGAGGCTCCGTTCCAACGCCTCCTGGTGCTCCATGCCATGCGTAATCCGGATCTCGTCGCGGAAATCGATCATTATCTGCTGACAGCCAGCGACCCCTCCGACAGGGCACGCGCCCAGTTACTCAAGGCCGAGGCCACCCTCATGGCGTCGAAGTATATCGAAGCAGCCCTGCTCTATCACGCCCTCCCGGTTAAAGACCTGCCGCCGACTGCAAAGCCGGACATTCTCTACAAGGAGGCTTGGGCGCTCATGCAGGCGAACACTCAGGCCGCCACAGATCAGTCCAAACCCGTTGATCCAGCTCTGCAGGTCGAGACGATCACGGCTCTGACGCGCTTCATCGAGACCTGCCCTGATGACTCACGGACTCCCGCGACTCTGGCCCAACGTGGACTCCTGAACCTCAGGCAAAAGAATTTCGAGGCAGCTGCAACTGATTTCACGTTGCTTGAGACCCGCTACCCGAAAGCTCCCGAACGGGAACTGGCTCTTCAACAGAAGGCCCTTCTGCTCGGACAGCAGCAGAAGAGTGATGAGATGGTCGCCACATTCACCCAACTCATCCGTGACTATCCGAAATGCAGCGCCGCCCCGGAGGCCCATTACTGGATCGGACTGACAGCCCTCGACCGCAAGGATTATGCCACCGCAGTCACAGAACTTGCCGAAGCCCGCAAGGGAGATCCCAAACAGTTCGGAGAACGGGCCGGACTCCGGATCCTGCTTGCCCGGTATGATCAGAATGACCTGGGAGAAGCCTCGCGCGAGGCCGTGGCTTTGAAACCAGCACTCATCCCTCCCGAAGTCGGGCGTTGGCTAGGTCTGAAAACCATGGAAGCCGGTGATCCCGCGAAGGCCGAACGTTTTCTTATGCCCCTTGTGAAAGCAGGCCTACCTGGCAATACGGATTCAGAAATTCAGGGCACGCTGGCACAGTCCCTGATCCTACAGAATAAACTCAAAGAGGCTCAGATACCCGCTGCTGCCTGCCTAAAACTAGCCAAGGATCCGGCAGCCAGGGCCAAGGCCCTGCTGATGAGCGCGGCGATCCAACACTCACTGAAGGATCTGAACTCTTCCTCCTCAATGGTAGAAGAGGTGATGCTTCTGCAACCGGAGGGACCAATCAACGCCGAGGCCCGGATCCTAAGCGGCGACCTACTGGTCGCAAAACAGGACTACTCAGGGGCCGCCAAGGCCTACATCACGGTCGCCGTGCTTTACGACGACGATGCTCTGGCTCCCAAGGCGCTGGCACGAGCTACCGATGCCTATCGCCGGGCTGGTAATGAAACCGAGGCTCAGAAAACGCTGGACGAACTCCATAAACGTTTTCCAAATTTTTCGAATAATCCCCGTCCGTCAAAATCAAAACCATGAAGACCATGAAGAGCCTTTCTCTCGTTTCGCTTATTCTTTTTTTCTTCGTGGACGCCTGCCTGATGTCTGGAGCGGTTATGGCCAACGGGACAAATACCCGCTCGGTGACTCCGGCGACTCTCACAGCGACTAATGTGCTGGCATCTCTAGTAGCTACCAACGCAGCCTCCACTAATACACCAACTGCCAATTCACCAGCCACCACCCGAGCCCTGATTGCGCATGATTTGACAGAGATTCACGGATCCATTTCCTTGCCCAAGGAATGGACCCTTCTTCCCGGCAAACTACTGGAGGGGGATGTCCTGCTCGCCACCAAGGAAAAGATTTCGGGAGAGAATGATCCCTACACCACAGGTCTGAGTATGACACTCGATCGTAACGGGGCCAAGGATTCCGGTCAAAAACCGACGGAATACGCCATGAGTCTGGCGCGTGAGGCCCATGATAAGGCGGGTGACGAAGCCTCTCCGCTCAGGGAGTTACAGAACGGACCCTTTCATGAAATTCGCTTCGACTTCCCGATTGCCGGGGACCTACCCCTACAAATCACCGAGGTGCTACGTGCCAATGAAAAGACCGGAACGCTTGCCGTCATTCTCTGGCAATCTCCGAAGGAGGAAGCACTCGCCCTGCAGGGCCTCCGGGATGCTGTTCTCGCTGGCCTCACCCTGGATCCCGAAAAATGAGCATTCTGCGAGCCTACAAAAAGAGGCGGGGCAATCTGCCTGCGTTCCTGCTGTTTCTCTTCGCCTTGGCACTTGCTGTTGGCGGCATCGCCTTCTGGCGACTGATGCAACCCAAGCCCCTCTCACAAGTCCCCCAGACACATTCCGGCGGGTCGGCTTTGCAGGAACAAAAAGAGCGTCCTCCTCTTGCCTTGGCCCCCGATCGTTCGCTGGAGACAATGGACCGTGAATTCACCGATCTGGTCGAGCATGTGATCCCCTCCGTGGTCAGTATCACCACGACGACTGCACCGGACCGCGATGCCTTGATCCGCCAATTCTTCGGCCTTGGTGGCGGTAATGTCAGTCGAAACAACAAGATGGGCTCGGGCATGATCGTCTCCCCGGAAGGTTACATCGTCACCAACTGGCATGTCGTCAAAGGCGCCTCACAGGTCACAATCCAGCTGAGCGACGGCCGTTCTCTTCCCGCATCGATCGCCGGCGCCGATCAGCGTTCCGATATCGCCGTCCTGAAGATCGCCACAGAGGGGCTCGAACCGATCGCCTTCGGAGACTCGGAGTTGGTCAAGGTGGGCCAAATGGTTTTTGCCGTGGGCAATCCCTTCGGACTTCAGGAAACAGTGACCCAGGGGATCATCAGTGCGAAGGGACGCCGTACCGTCAGCGAGGCCGCCAATGAGTTTTTTCAAACCAGCACCACCATTAACCCCGGCAACTCAGGCGGCCCCCTTGTTGACATCCATGGGAAGGTCATCGGCATCAATAATTTCATCCTCAGCAGAAGCGGTGGCTCCGAGGGGATCGGATTTGCGATTCCCTCCAATGTGGCGCGGCGTGTCTACGAGGACATCGTTCAGCGCGGGCGCGTCATCCATCCCTGGTTCGGGGTTGTCATGCGGCCCTTGAATGCCAGCCTGGCAAAACAACTAGGACTGCCGGACGCGAATGGAGCCTTGGTCGCCGCCACACTGGCTGGATCGCCTGCCGAGCGTAGCGGTCTGGTCGGCGGTGACGTGATTATCTCCTTTAACAATCACCCAATCCGCGATGGGAAAGACCTGCGCAATCGAGTGGCGGAGGCTGAAGTCGGCCCACCCACAGGCCTTGGGGTTCTCCGTGCGGGAAAACCACTCCAGCTCAGCGTCACCATGATTGAGGAGCCGGCCAATTGATCCGAAATTTTTCCCGTTCCCCGTGGTGCCTTTACTCCCGTCCTTCCAACATCCGGTTCACCCACGCTTGCGAAGTCAGGGCCTTCGGAACTAGATTCTTCCTTTGTCATGGCTTCAGATAACTCCACCGGAACATTGCGTGCACACCGTAGTGCTCAGGTTCGGTTAGCACTCTGGGTCCTAGGGGTAATCGCCCTGATCGAGTTAATCCTAGCAGCGATCGCACTTGCACCCCGTTTTGTTTCGGGACTGCGGGCTGGTAGCTCTCCCTCTCAGTCACAGGTGGAAGCATCATCGCTTCCCAACTCTCCCACCCCGAGCCAATTAACCACTCCACTGTCAACGGTCTCTCTGCCGGTAAACCAGCAGACTGCGGACACCGTTCTAGGGAATTCCCCTGTTAATGCACCAGTCATTAACTCCACGCTCAAGCAGATCCTGACCGACCAAAAGGTGGAAAAACCTCTCAGACAGCCACCCGCCGATGCCGCGGTCAACGGGGAAGCGCCACTTAAGATCGTCAACGCCCGCCTTTCGGATACGGAGGATGGCTCCAAGAAGCTTCAAGTGGCAATCAAGGCGAACTCTCAAGAGCAGATAGACAGCGCCCAGGAAAAGGTTCAAGTCTACTTCTACGATCAGGATGGAGATGAGATCGTTCCGAGTAAGGCGCAAGTCACCTCTAAGTGGCTGAACTGGCAAAGTGGAGAACCGCAGCTTGTCGAGGTGACTTACCTCCCTGAATCCGTGGATCCGGGCGTCAAGTTCGCCGGCTATGTCATTGCCGTCTATTACAAGGGGGATCTTCAGGACTGCCGCGCACAACCCGCGCGACTCCAGAAACTTTTTGAGCCCAAGTACTATATCGGTACAGACGAGTGATGCATCGCCTGCCTACCACCGTGCCCCGGGCGATCTCCTTTGTTTTCGCCTTGTTTCTAGCGCTGATCGTCTTTCTTCCGACGAAGCTCCATGCCCAGATCCTGGTTGATCTCTCCATCAAGCGGTCGCTGTACATCGCCTATGAGCCGCTTCTGGCAACCGTGCGGATCAGCAATCTCTCAGGCAACCCGCTTCTGCTGGCGGATGTGGAGGGAAAGAAGTGGTTCGGATTCCAGGTGGAGACCCTTGATGGCCGTCCCATCCCCCCCTCAAACCCCGACTATGAAATCGAGCCGATCAAGGTCGGTCCTGGGGAATCGATCACCCGCACCATCAATCTGGTCCAGCTCTACCCGATCACCGACTTCGGTTCCTACCGGATCAGGGCAAGCGTCTACTCCGCCGAGCTCTCGAACTATTTCAGCAGCCCCCCGCTCACCATCGAGATTACCGAAGGACGCCTCCTCTGGCAGCAGACCGTGGGAGTGCCTGCAAGGGACGGGATCCGAGGAGGCAGCCGCACCATCAGCCTCCTATCCCACCGCCTGACGGAGCGGACAGATCTCTACCTGCGGATCGCGGACAAGGATGCTGGGATTGTCTACTGCACCCACCGGCTCGGGGACTATATCTCCTACGGAAAGCCAGACATCATGCTCGACGCCTCCAATATTATCCATGTGCTGCAGAACAACATCCCTCACGAATTTATCTACACAAAGGTCGGTCTGGACGGGAAGATCCTAGCTCAGCTCTCTTACAACGCTCCTAAATCACGTCCCCAGCTCAAGCGATTCGAGGATGGTACCATCTCAGTCGTAGGAGGCGCTCTGTTCGACCCGAAAGCCACCCCGACACCAGGCATCATTCCCAATCTCTCCGACCGGCCCGTACCGCTGCCGACTCCGGAACAGCAGACCCCGATGCCCAAGAAGGGTGAGAAAAAGCATCCCTCTCCTCTACCGACACCCGCCCCCATTCCCTCTTCCGTTCACATCGATTGAGACATTTCCAAA
>CAIXGT010000219.1 GCA_903919105.1 uncultured Spartobacteria bacterium
CCTTCGGTGACGCTGTGATGGCTTCGGTGATGATAGTCTTTCCCTCCTCGACCTTCTTCTCCTCGATCGGCTTGGCTGGCGGGACATGCGGGGTGATCTTCCAGAACTGGCCGAGACAGCTTTTCCAGTCAGCAAGGATGCGGGCAGCCTGTGGGCTTCCGGTCTTATCCTGATGCTTAGTGACAAGATCCTTCAGCTTCGCCTCGTCCTCTGGGGAAGTAATTCGATCAGCGCCAACCAACTGGTCGTTGTAGCGGCCCAGGAACTTGTCCTCGAGATCGAGGACGAAGGCCTCACCGCCGGTCATGCCAGCGCCGAAGTTCTTGCCCGTGGAGCCAAGGACAACGACCGTGCCACCGGTCATGTATTCGCAACCATGGTCGCCGATCCCCTCGACAACGGCAGTGCCTCCCGAGTTACGGACGCAGAAACGCTCACCAGCACGGCCATTGGCAAAGAGGTGTCCAGCGATGGCGCCGTACATGACGGTGTTGCCGATAATGCTGTTTTTCTCGGGGACAAAGCGGTGATCGGGCAGAGGTCTGACGATGATCTCTCCTCCGCTCATGCTCTTGCCGACATAGTCATTTCCCTCGCCCGTGAGGACGAGCTTGATTCCGGGAGTCAGGAAGGCGCCAAAGCTCTGTCCGGCAGTACCGGTGAGGTCAAGCTCGAGGGTGCCCTCGGGGAGGCCCTCCTCTCCATACTGATAGGCGATCTCTCCGGAGACCTTGGTGGCCAGCGAGCGGTTCGTGTTGTCGACCTTGTAGGAAAGCTTCACGGCCTTGGCATCACGGATCGACTCCTCGGCATCCTGCAGGATGATGTCGTCGAGCGGTTGATCGTGCTCGGGATCGTTGCGGTCGCGTGTCGCGTAGCGGACAGCCGTCGGATCATCCTTCACGACATCCTTGAGGAGGCGTGAGAGGTTGACGGTGTTAGCCTTCGGGTGATTCGGAATGTGCTTCTGACGCAGGCACTCAGTACGGCCGACCATCTCGTCGATGGTCCGGAAGCCTAGGCGGGCCATGATGCCACGCACCTCTTCGGCGACGGCGTTGAAGAAGTTAACGACATTCTCAGGCTTCCCCTTGAACTTGGCTCGAAGACGATCATCGAGTGTGGCGACGCCGACCGGGCAGTTGTTCAGATGGCACTGGCGGACATAAACACAACCCATGGCAATGAGAGCCGCAGTTCCAAAATTGTATTCCTCTGCACCGAGCAGGGTGGCGGCGATAATGTCTTCGCCGGTACGCATGCCTCCATCCGTTCTTAGGGTCACCCTATTGCGGAGGCCGTTGAGCAGAAGGATCTGATGCGTCTCGGCGACACCGAGTTCCCAGGCGCCGCCCGCGTGTTTCACGGAGCTGAGCGGAGAGGCTCCCGTTCCCCCATCGTGACCGCTGACTAAGATGATGTCGGCATGGGCCTTTGCTACGCCGGCCGCGACTGTTCCGACTCCCGCCTCAGCGACAAGCTTCACCGTAACTCGAGCGCGTGGATTCACCTGCTTCAGGTCATAGATGAGCTGGGCCAGATCCTCGATCGAATAGATGTCGTGGTGGGGAGGGGGCGAGATGAGGGTGACTCCGGGAACCGAGTTGCGGAGCTTGGCGATATAGGCCGTAACCTTGTGACCGGGAAGCTGACCACCCTCACCCGGCTTAGCGCCCTGGGCCATCTTGATCTCGATCTCCTTGGCACTGGCCAGATAGGCGGCATGAACACCGAAGCGACCGGAGGCGATCTGTTTGATGGCGCTGTTGGCCCAGTCGCCGTTCTCCTGACGTTTAAAACGGCGGGGATCCTCGCCGCCTTCGCCGCTGTTCGACTTGCCGCCGATGCGGTTCATGGCGATCGCCAGCGTCTCGTGGGCTTCGGGGCTAAGTGCCCCGAGCGACATGCCGGCCGTGGTGAAGCGGCGGCGGATCTCCTCGATCGGCTCGACCTCTTCGATCGGCACAGGGCCGCTTGGAAGGGGGACGAATTCCAGTAGATTGCGCGGGGAATGAGGGGTCGAGGCCAGAACGGCATCGACATAAGCCTTGTAGTCCTCGGGCTTGTTGGTCCGGACGAAGCTATGAAAGTTTTTGATGACCGGCGGGGTGACGGCATGGAGCTCGCCGCCGCGGCGGATGCGGTAGAAGCCGGGGTCTCCAAGTTGGAGGGAGGCCGCTTCTTTCCCCTCCTCAACCGGCAGGGGAGCGCCGTAGGCCATCTCGTGGCGGGCTAGGGACTCGAGGGCGATCTCCTCGAAACCGACACCCTCGATCTGGGTGGGGGTTCCGGTGAAGCACTCCTCGACGAGTTTGGTCGAGATGCCGGTTGCTTCGA
>CAIXGT010000220.1 GCA_903919105.1 uncultured Spartobacteria bacterium
CATCGAGGCCTTCTGCGACGAAGTCATTGCCGCAAATCCGGCCTCCGTCGCCGACTTCAAGTCCGGAAAAGAAGCCGCATTGAATTTCCTCAAGGGCCAGGTCATGAAGCTTTCCAAGGGGAAGGCCAATCCGGCTCTCGCAGGCGAGATCCTCGTCAAGAAGCTGCAGGCTTAGCCAGCGTTCCCAAGGGTCCAAGGCTCTTTAAACAGAACCCTTCAGGGCGCTGGAAAGTCCCCGGATCTGCTCCTGAGTGTGGGCCGCGCTTAGAGTAATGCGAAGACGCGCTGTTTTCCGCGGGACAGTCGGGTAGCGGATTGCAGGAATAAAGAAACCTTCCGACTGAAGACGTGCCGCCTCTTGCATAGCACGTTCTTCACTGCCCATAATCAGCGGGAGTATCGCACTCGGAGAGTCGGCGAGCTTCATTTCCGAGGCAAAGAGACGAAGATTTTCCTGAAGGTCTGCACGAAGAGCATCACCCTCCGTTGACTGTAGAATCCTGAGGGATGCACGGCAGGCGGCCGCCACGGCCGAGGAGGGAGCTGTGGAGAAGACAAAGCTCCTGGCCCGGTTGATTAGATAATCGATTAAAACACGCGATCCGGTGATGTAGCCGCCGGAAACACCGAGAGCTTTGCCGAGTGTCCCCATCTGGATCTCGATTTGATCTCCAAGACTTAGCTCGCCTGCAAGCCCTTGGGCTCCTGTCCCGCGCACGCCAACGGCGTGCGCCTCGTCGAGGAAGAGGATCGCGCCATAGCGCTCCTTTAGCTCTACGATTTCACGTAGCGGAGCAAGATCTCCATCCATGCTGAAGACCGATTCGGTGATGACCATAACGCGAGCCTCAGTGTTGGCTGGGTGTTTTTCACGTGCCCATCGCAGGTGGGATTCCAGCTTTTCCAGATCGTTATGGGGAAAGATTCGGAGAGTTGCGCCGCTCGCGCGAGCTGCGTCGATGAGGCAGGCGTGGGACAGCTTGTCCATGATGATGACATCTTCCTTACCGACCAGTGAGGGGATGGTTCCGGTGGCTGCAGCGACGCCTGTCGAGAAGACCAGCGAAGCCTCAGCTCCCTTGGCTGCTGCGAGCTCTTCTTCCAGCGCAGCGTGCTCAGCCGTGTTCCCACAGATCAGGCGAGAGGCGGTGGATCCGACCCCCCATCGACGCGCCCCCTCCCCCATCGCCTCAGCAATAGCGGGGTGGGAGGCAAGTCCCAGGTAGTCATTGGATGAAAAGTTGATCAGCTCACGGTCAGCGATCGTGATGAGGATGCCATGCGTCTCCTCAACGGCTCGCAACATGCGACGCAGACCTTGGTCTTCGAGAGAGGCGAGCTGCTGGCTCAACCATGAATCAAAGGAGCCCATGGAGAAATAAACAGACCAGGATAAGAAAAATTTTAGCGCCTGGATTGGGATGACTTCGAAGCCGAGGAGGTCCCTCTAGAAACCCTTGGTGCCGGCTGTACGACGTCGAGCTTGCTTACAAGCGGCGCATCGCGCTCGGTCACGAAATTCACCACGAGTCCCGGACGTCCGGCACGTGCCGTGCGGCCGACGCGATGCAGGTAATTCTCCATCTGCTGCGGCATGTGATAGTTGATAACGCGGCCGACATGCTCCACGTCGAGCCCCCTAGAGGCAAGGTCGGTGGAGATCAGCAGGGCAACGTTACCCTCCCGGAACGCTTTGAGGTTCCTGCGCCTCTCCATCTTGTCCATCTCGCCCCGGTAGACCACGCAGGGCCAACCGGCTTCTTCCAACTCCCCGGCCAGCTTGTCGCACTGCTCGC
>CAIXGT010000221.1 GCA_903919105.1 uncultured Spartobacteria bacterium
GCGGCCGTCGCGCTTGCGGACGATGAATTCGCGACCCTGCAAGGGGTCGACTCCGCTCAGAGAGAGTTGTCCGGAGAGTGGTTCCATGGATTTAGGGAGAGGCTTTGGGGTTTTGGGGAAAAGGTCCATTATACACTATATGTTGTGTCTCGCGGACTAGATGACCGCAATTTGTAGATATGCAGCGACACTGGGTCAACGAGAATTGTAGAAAAATTTTTCTTTTTCTTTTTTCTCTTTTGAGTGGGTGAAAAACAAGGGGTGAACCATGATTTTCCTGCCCCAGAATCATCTCAGCAAGCACAAGAGCGCTTTGTGAATAACTATAACTTGGAAAAAGATTGCCTCGCTCGGGCACTTTCAGGGGGCCCTCCCTTATTGGCTGCGCGGCTTGACCTCTCCCCCGGAAACCAAAGAAAGGCCCTCTCCGACCAAGAAGAGCGATCCGGTCAGTAGAACAGGGGCTTCCGAGTCAGAATCGTGGTGCCTGAGTCCCTCCAAGGCCTCCTGAAGCGACCCAAAGACCTTGGGAATGGGTTGTGAACAACCGCTGAAGCACTCCCTCGAGGCTATTTTCCAGGGGTCAGCCGATCGCGGAGAGGCCACAGGCACGAGAAAAACCTCCGAAGCCCGAGGTATCAACTCGGAAAGCATCGCCGCAGGATCCTTGTCCGCAAGCGCCCCAAAGATAAGCCTGTAGGGGCTCTCTCCATATTCTTCCTTCCAGGTAATCGCGAGCTGGCGGGCCGCGTGAAGATTGTGGGCACCATCCAGAATCAGTTTAGCTCCAGAAATGACAAGTTGCTGGAAACGGCCGGGCCAACAAACCTCACGGAGCCCCCTCGCAAGGACATCGGGGGAGGGCTCGAATCCGGCAGCGCGGATCAACGATAGAGCCACCGAGGCATTCCAGCGCTGATGAGATCCGGCAAGACCGAGCGGAATATCAGCAGAAATCGGTGTCGTGATCCACTCGCAAGGGGCGCCGATCGCTTGAGCCACCTCGGCAAGGACTTCTGAGACCTCGGGATTCTGAGAAGCGATGACAACGGGTATGCCCTCTCGGAGGATCCCGGCCTTCTCCATGGCAATCTCACCCAATGTCTCTCCCAACCACTCCGAGTGATCAAGCGCGATCGGCGTGATAGCGCAAGCAAGCTTCATGGCCATGTTGGTGGCATCGAGTCGACCGCCGAGCCCAGTCTCCAAAACAACAATCTCACAGCCCTCACGATCCAAGAGATCGAAGGCCAGAGCCGTCACCAACTCAAAAAACGTGGGCTGCTCCTCCTCTCTCCAGGCCTCCGTGATCTCCCGTATCCGCGCGATTCCTTCATCGATCTTGGCATCATCAATATTCTCCCCATTGATCCTGATTCGCTCGGAAAACTCCACAAGATGGGGTGAGGTGTAGAGGCCGGTTCGGATCCCCATGCTCCGGAGCACGGATTCTGCAATTGCGCAAACTGACCCCTTCCCATTCGTGCCCGCCACGTGGAGACAACGCAGCCTCTTCTCGGGATTTCCCAACGCGAACAGAAGGCGCTCCATCCTATCGAGTCCGGGATGGACCCCCCGGGACTGCGTAGCCATCAGCCAATCGAGGGGACTCTTTTCAAATACGGAATTCATCTTGAAACTTTCTTTGGATTCCTTAGTTCATGAGCTCCAAATTAATTTCTGATCGGCCCGAATTGAATGCAGGCTACATTTTGAATATGGAACTCAGGAACTCAGGAAAAGAAACAATGGGTGCCTTACCCGATTGATATTAGGACTGAATTCGCTATCCCCCTACTTACCCATCAGATTCCCGATGATCGTGATGATGGTCTCGCGCATTTTCGCGCGGGGGACGATCTCGTCGATGAGTCCATGCTCGAGCAGAAACTCGGCGGTCTGAAATCCCTCGGGCAATTCCTGGTGTGTCGTCTCGCGGATCACACGCGGACCGGCGAAGCCGATCATGGCCCTCGGTTCCGCCAGAGCTATATCACCAAGCGTGGCGAAGCTGGCCATGACTCCAGCCGTTGTAGGATTCGTCAGGACGGCGATATAGGGTAGCCCTGCC
>CAIXGT010000222.1 GCA_903919105.1 uncultured Spartobacteria bacterium
GAGATGACCTGTTCCCGTGTCCTGATCATTAACAAGGGGCAGATCGTCGCGACCGGAACGCCCGCGGAGTTACGGGAACGATCCGGCCTTCCTCTCTCGGGCTCGGTAAGAATGGAAATCCAAACCCCTGATCGAGCCAACGCAGAAGCCGTGCTCACGATCCTGCAATCCCTGGAGCAAGTCGCCTCAGCATCCCTCGCAGAAGGGATCCCATCCTCCACCACCTCCACCTCTAGTTGGACCCGCTACGAGATTATCCCATCGTTCTCTTCATCCTCCTCCGGAGACCCACGCCCCGAACTCTTCGAGGAAGCAGTGCGGAGGGGGTGGAAGCTTAGGGAACTCTCAGGGCATGAATCCTCTCTGGAAGAGATCTTCACATCGTTTGTCAACCGGATCCCCGCCACGACTGAGAGCAAGACGGAGCAACAAGAGCATCAGGACCGTCAGGAGGCCATCAACCCATGAGAACTTTCTGGACCCTTTGGAAACGCGAGGTTGCCTCGGCCTTCCAGACGCCGATGGCTTGGGTGGTCCTCTTCTTCCTGCTCTTGGTCACGGGCTTCAACTTCTATGCCGGCGTCTCCGTTCTGAATCACGGCCCCACGGAAGTCACCGTGGTGGAGTCATTCTTCAATACGGTCTTTTTCTGGTTCTCCTTCCTGCTGCTCTTTCCGCTCCTGACGATGCGCCTCTACTCCGAGGAATACCGGAGCGGCACCATCGAACCTCTTATGACCGCACCGGTGCGCGACACCCAGGTAGTGCTGGCGAAGTTCTTCGGCGTGCTCTTTCTCTACGCGTTCCTCTGGATGCCAACGGGTCTCTACTTTCTGGTTTTCTGGTGGCAGACCCACCTCACTTCGGCTGGAGCCATCGGTGCTTTTGTCGGCTCCTACCTGCTTCTGCTCCTCATGGGGATGTTCTACCTCTCACTTGGTTGTCTCTGTTCCTCGCTCACACGACACCAGATCACCGCGGCGGTGATGACCTTCGCCGTGATCGCGCTCTTTTTCCTGACTGGACTTCTCTCCTTCCTCGCGGGCCATGTCGACACGATGATGCAGGGGATCACGATCACCTTCTCCCCGATCGATCAGATGACCCAGTTCTCCCGAGGCATCTTGGATACCCGCCCAGTGGTCTGGTACCTGGTGATGACCGGGCTCTGTCTCTTCCTGACACTTCAGAGCTTCCAAGCCCGCCGCTGGCGTTCCTGATCCTCAATAACTTCACGCCTCGCTATCATGGCACTCCGAGACAACAAACCAGTCCACCTTCGCAGCGTCGGCTTGCGGGTGGCACTGCAGATCGTGGCGGCGCTCATCGTGGCTGGCTGCCTCGTCGGATGGTCTCTCAGCCATTATCGGCGTTACGATTTCAGCAGATCCCACAAATACGAGCTCTCCAGCCAGTCCAAGGAGATGATGTGGTTCCTCCAGTCGCCGGTAAGGGTCATTGTCTATTTCTCACCCAGTTCCCTCTCCCCCGGCACCGAGCTCTATGGAGACATCATGGCGCTTCTGCGGGAGTTCCAATTCTACGCGCATCATTACCGTGACCTGACTGTAGAACGCCTCGACCCGCTGAGAGATCCCGCACGCGCGCACGAACTCCAGGCACGCTACAAGTTCTCGGGGGGAGAGAATGTTGTCATTGTGGAATACAACGGGCGCTCCACCATCATTCCCGCGCCGGAAATGGGGGAATACGACACGGCCCCTACCCAGTATGGAGACCGTCCCCGCCTGGTGGCCTTCCGTGGAGAGCAGGTCCTGACTTCGGCGCTCATTGCCCTGATCGAACCCTCCTCCAACAAGAAGACTTACTTCCTGCAGGGCCACGGCGAGGGACTGCCGGGAATTCCACCGCTGCAGTTGGTGGGTCAGAACCTGAAGCGGCAGAACATCACGGTTGCTCCGCTCAATCTTGCCGCGTCTGCCACAGTGCCCAAGGATGCGGCCTTGGTCGTCATCGACGGCGCTCATTTCGATCCCTCGCAGGACGAAATCGCATCTTTGGAATCGTATTGGAAAACCGGGGGGCACCTGATGATCCTGCTGGATCCGACTGGCGAAACGCCTGCGCTCGATAACTTTGTGGCCCAATCGGGCAACATCATTCCCCGCAACGACCGTGTGCTCCGCCTCGTGAACCTCGGAGGGGCGATGGGAATTCTGCGCGATGTCACCGGTGAATTCTTTGCAGGCTCCGAGATCACCTCGCGTCTCGTCGGTCTGAATATTCTCATGGCAGGAAACACTCGTTCCCTTGCGATCAACGACCAGCGGGACAAGTTGCTCCCCCCCTCATCTCCATCTTCTCCCACCGCTGCAACCAACAACGCAGGCACGAACACTGCTGTTGCCTCAGGCATTCAGGGCACATCCCAAGGGACCACCAGACCCCTCATTCGTGGCATCCATGGATTCCGAGGGTGCTCCAATTATGCGAATGCCGATGGCAAGGGGATCACCTTCGACCCCGTCAGGGATGCCTTCTTCCCCGTCATCATTGCGGCCATCACCGATCTCGGAGGCGTGCATGACGACCGATTAGCACTCGGGGCCTCGCGCATGGTCGTCGTCGGGAACTGCGAGTTTCTCAAGGACAAGTATCTTGCGGAAACCGGACTCGATTTCTTATCCAGTGCGGTGAACACACTTATCGACCGTACCCACCTCACCGGAACCACCCCCAAGACCAAGGAGTTCTTCACGCTGAATCTCGATGACCAGCAACTCCGCTTCCTGGCTCTCTGGACCATGTTGGTCATTCCCCTGACAGCGGCACTCCTCGGAATCATCGTCCTCTGGAGGAGGCGCTCGTGAGCTGGAAAGGAACGCTCGCACTGCTGGCACTGGCGCTCGCCGCGCTGCTCATCCTGTTTTCCTCGGGACACTCTCGCACCCGCTCCGCGACGGAGCCACTCCTTGCCATCCATCCCTCGGAGGTCACGATGATCACGATCCGGGAGGGTGGTGGAGAAACTCTACTGAACAAGACCAACGGAATCTGGAGGATCGGATCAGGATCTCTCACCGGATCAGATCATGACCGAGTGGATGATCGGCTGGTTCATGCATTGCTCGATCAGGCCGCAAATGTCACTCCGCTCGATATCCTCAATCCCTCCGATCTCAAGGGGTCTGTGAGTCTGGAATCGTTGGATCTTAAGACGCCGAAGCGCTCTCTGACATTTCTCGAAACAGGGAGTGGAGCAGGCAAGACCATTGCGTTCGGCATCGAGGGCCCAGCCAAAGGGCAGATCTACGCCCGGTTGGAGGGCGAAAAAACGGTTTGTCTGATTCCCTCGGAAGTGGTGTCGACTGCATTCCTGCACGCGGAGGAGTTCCGGGATCGCCGCCTGACATCGCTCGATCCAGAGCGCCTGGAGGAAATCACCCTTACCAAAGGTTCATCTCTCCAGCGTCTGTCGCTGAAGAAAGCAGAGGCGGATTGGAATCTCACGAGCCCAATGAGGGCGCAGGGGAATGATAAGGCCATCGTCTCCTGGGCGGCAGGTCTCTTCTCCTCCAAGGTGGATCACTGGATGCCCGGAGGAACCGATCCGAGCGCGTGTGGATTGGATGCGCCGGTTGCCGTGATCTCTGCAAGCGAATCGGCAGGCAATTCATCGGTTACGATGTCCATCGGATCAACGGTTCCTGGTTCCTCGCAGAGCCATTATGTACGCTGCAGCGATCGGCCCGGAATCTGCGTTGTGCAGGGGTTGGATGCAAGCCTTGAAGTCACTCCGTCGACCCTACGGTCGAGACAGCCCAAACCGCTTCACCTCGACGCCATCGACACGATTGAGATTCGTCGCAACGATCAATCAGGAACAGAGACAGCTCCCCTCGTCATGACGAGAAAGAAAGGTAGCGATGATTGGGAAATTACCGGAGGCGGAGCAGGCACGCTCACCAGGGCAGCAATTGAAACATGGTTTGAAAAACTCCAATCATTGACCGCCAGCAGTTTTGAGCCGGCAACTCCCCAGAGGCTGGAAAGCACCGGATTGAATCATCCGACACGCCTCCGGTTCATCGCCCATCTTTCGGAGAACACCGCGGAGGAGGCTGCCGGCGATTTGGTGCTGGCAGAATACGCCTTCGGGACACCTCGAGATGGTATCGTCGCCTTCCGCGAGGGAACCTCCTCCGATCTCATGATCCTACCGGAGAGCGCCGCAGAGTTGACGAAGGGGCCAGAGGCTGCAAGTGAAGTGTTAAATCGTTAAAAAGTTGAAAAGTTGCAGCGTTGAAAGGATCACTCTGTTTCTGATTACCTACCCACGCGATCCATCGGATTCCTTCATCATTCTTGATTCTTAATTCATTCATCCATTTTTTCCATGACCTCCGCCGAGATCCGCCGTTCCTTCCTCGAGTTTTTCCGCAGCAAGGAGCACACCATCGTCTCTTCCTCGAGTCTGCTGCCCGATTCGCCGAACCTGCTTTTCACCAACGCCGGGATGAATCAGTTCGTGCCGATCTTCCTCGGAACAACTCCCTGCCCCTACTCCCCGGCCCGCGCCGCTGACTCGCAGAAATGCATCCGGGCTGGGGGAAAGCACAACGACCTCGAGGATGTCGGTCTCGACACCTATCACCACACCTTTTTCGAGATGCTGGGGAACTGGTCCTTCGGTGATTACTTCAAGAAGGAGGCGATCTTATGGGCTTGGGAACTGATCGTGGAGCGGTGGAAGTTCCCCGCAGAGCGTCTCTACGCCACGGTCTACACCCCCGCTCCGGGAGATCCGGCCTCGTTCGACGAGGAGGCGCACGCCCTCTGGTCGGAACTCTTCCGCTCCAAGGGACTCGATCCCGCGATCCATGTCGTCCCCGGGAACCGGAAGGACAACTTCTGGATGATGGGGGAGACCGGCCCGTGCGGTCCCTGCTCGGAACTGCACGTCGATCTCACCCAGAACGGCGACACCAAGGGACGTCTCGTCAATCAGGGCAGCTCCGAGTGCATCGAGATCTGGAACCTCGTCTTCATCCAGTTCAACGCCAATCCGGACGGCACCTTCGTTCCGCTACCCGCCTGTCATGTGGATACCGGCATGGGGTTTGAGCGCGTCGCGAGCATCATCCAGTGCACGAAGGGCTTCTCCGACTTCGGCACGACGATCTCCAACTATGAGACGGATATTTTCCGCCCGATCTTCGAGGCAATCGGCGCCCTCTGCGGCCGGAAGTATGGATCAACCCTTCCGCAACCTTCGGGCGACGGAGCCGTGGTCCCCGTAACGGATCAGGAAAAGGATGACATCGCTTTCCGCGTCATCGCCGATCACTTGCGCACGCTCGGGTTCGCGATCGCAGACGGGATTCAGCCGGGGAATGCGGAACGCCACTACGTGCTCCGTCGCATCCTGCGTCGTGCCGTGCGTTATGGACGGACTCTCGGCTTCAACGCCCCCTTCATCCACAAACTCACACCGATTCTTGCGACCCTCATGGGAGATGCCTTCCCTGAAGTGCGCACGAAGCAGGATCTGATCACCGAGACCCTCAAGCGGGAGGAAGAAGCCTTCCACAAGACTCTCGACAAAGGCCTCGCCCTCTTCGAAACCGAGGCCGCTAAAGGGAAGGGAATCTCCGGCGAGGTAGCCTTCCGCCTTTACGACGAGCAGGGATTCCCCCTCGACCTTACGGAACTCCTTGCCCGCGAGCGTGGGCTTGCGGTTGATCAACCCGGCTTTGAGGTTCTGATGGAGCAGCAGCGAGCACGAGCCCGTGCAGCGCAGAAAAAAGAGATCATCAGTGTCTCCTCGCTCGAGACCACGACGCCGACGGCTTTCACGGGATTCGATGCGGCAGAGACCGAGGCCACCGTTCTGGAGGTGGTCCGAATCAAGGAGAGGACAGCAGTCATCCTGGATCGCTCCGTCTGCTATGCCGAAATGGGTGGTCAACTTGGAGACTCCGGATCCCTCACGACCGGTGGCTCTCTCTGGCGGGTCAGCGACACTCAGAAGAACGGCCCCACATGGCTTCATTTCATTGAAATGACCGAAGGGGAGGAGGCCCCCCTGCCAGGAGCAAGCATCACACTCTCCATCGAGCATCCTCGTCGTGCCGCGATCCAGCGACACCACACCGTCACCCACCTCCTGCACTGGGCATTGCGAGAGACTCTAGGCGA
Organism: uncultured Spartobacteria bacterium; assembly: GCA_903919105.1. The sequence goes on from CAIXGT010000222.1 coordinate 6,160, forward strand.
GACGGTTTCCCAGAAAGGTTCCTTTGTAGGACCCGACAAGCTCACCTTTGACTTCTCCAGCGGCGCCATGACTCCCGAACAGGTCTCGAGCGTCGAGAAGCTGGTCAACGAGCGCATCCTCGAAAACGCTCCCGTAAGCTGGCAGGAGATGCCTTTCGCAGATGTCAAAGGACGCCCCGGCATCCTTCAATTCTTTGGTGACAAGTATGGAGATGTCGTCCGTGTCGTTCAGATTGGCGGGAAGCCCGGATCACTCGACGGCTACTCGATGGAACTCTGCGGCGGCACCCATGTCCGTGGTACCGGAGAGATCGGCCTCTTCCGGATCGTGAGCGAAGCCGCCGTGGCTGCAGGAGTCCGCCGCATCGAGGCCGTCGCGGGCCATGAGGCACGCATTGCCTCCAAGAGTGATGCGGAGCGCCTTCAGGCCATGGCGTCCCGTCTAGGGTCCCCTCTCGCCGAAATAGAGAAGAAACTCGAGGCGACTCTGGTGCGGCAGAAGGAACTGGAAAAAGAGTTGGATTCCTTTCGTCAGCGGGAAGCCGCCGGACTTGCCAAGGATCTGATCTGCAAAGCCACCACAGCTGCCGTCCCATCGATCGTGGAGGAAATCCCCGGAGCTGATGGTAATGCTGTTCAGGCCGTAGCTGACGCCCTCAAGTCCTCTTTCGACGGAGTCATCTTCTTGGTTGGAGTCTCGGATGGAGCCGTGTCACTTGTTGCCTCCGTGGGTAAAGCCCATCAGGCCAGCCTTCCCGCTGGCAAAATCATCTCGGCAGTGGCCCCTCTTGTGGGAGGAAAGGGTGGAGGCAAGCCAGACTCAGCCCGCGGCGGTGGCCGCGATATCTCAGGTCTTACCGCCGCTCTAGCGAAGGCCAGGGAGTTGATTGCCGTGGGTAAGATCTGATTCGACTCAGAACATTCACAGGGATTAAGGGGATGAAGGAGATCCCGCAGAGGCTCACTGACTAAGTCAGAGCATTTTCCTATGGCTCGCAAGCTTGACTGCAGAACAAGGCGGTCAAGCGAACCAAGCCTCTGGTAAGAGGCGCGGAGAAGTTTCTGTAGGAAAACCCGAAGGGAAGCACGGCTTTGCGGGAACAAAGTGCCGTTCAAGCTGTAGAAAAGGCGCGTGGAAACGCAGCTTAGTCATTCGAGGCGTAGGCCGAGAAGTCTTCGGATCAGTAGATCCGAGGATGCCTGATCGAGGACGATCGGCAGACAAATCCTACTCCGTGCTTTTGACTGACTCGTTCCCACTCGTCTCGCCTTTGAGGCTACCTGCGGCAGTCTATCTAGAACTTTCCCAAGATCTCGATTCAGTACTCGGCGTTGCGAGCGCAGCAGAACGCCACGGGACGCGGAAATCCAAAGCCTTAATTCTGGCTGTAGGAGGATTCGACGAGTTGCGCCACATCCCTGTAATTATAATCGACTTCGTAGATCTGCTTGAAACATTCGACGGCCTTTTCCTGGTCTCCCATTGATTCATAAACAGTGCCCAGGTTGTAGAGGAGGTCTTTTTTAACTGAATCCATACCAACCAATTCGGTGACGGCATCGGAGAGTGTCTTCGCCGCAAGGTCGTTCATGTTGCGGGCCACATAACACTGCCCCAGCTTGCCCATTGCCTTGAGGCGGATGCTGGGGTTCATGCGGGCACGCTGGAAGTGACCGATCGCATCCTGCGGTTCACCGGCATCCATCAGCGCCACACCCAGGTCGAAATGGGCGATGAGGTCGGTGGGGTTGCGGTCGACGCGCTCACGCGCCTCGGCAAGCACAAAGGCCGCTCGTTGTTTCCGTAACTCCTCCATCTCCTCACGGTAACGCGGAGCCTCGGGATCCTCAGGCGCGGCCGCCAGATACTCTTCACGCGCCTTATAAGCCTCGTCGATCTGACGCAACTGAAGATCGCTGATCTTGCGGGTGATCGTGGGGTCGGCGCCTCCCGAGAGTCCCAGAACATAGCGGTACCACTCGAGGGCGTTATCAATATCCCCCTTTTGCTCGTAGAGGCTGGCCACTTTACGGGATTTATCGATGCTTTGCGGCTCTGCCTGAACGGCGGCGGAAAGCTCTGCAATCTGGTTGTCGATCATCTCGTCGCTCTTCACCACGCGGCTCTGCTGCTCGAGCGATACGGCCTCTTCCTTATTCTTGATGAGATCGCGGTAGCTGTCGGCCTCCTCCCATCCTCCCTTCTGAACGGACTGGGCTGCCGACGCATCCTTGCTCCCCTTCATGGCGGTCATGTCGTTGGGGTTGATCGCCAGGAGTTTGTTGTACAAATCCACGGCTCGTGACGGATCCCGGGGCCTTCCGGCCTCATCTTTCTCCATGCAGAAGGAGGCATACCGGAGCAATTGCGCTTTGTCCTTGGGATTACCCTCCAGGATGGTGTCGAAAGCAAAGAAGGCCAACTCCTTCATCGGAGGATCCCATTTCAAGGCCGCCTCCTGCAGGAGAGTATTGGCCTGGGCGTTATACGGATCATCCGCAAGCGTCTCCTCCAGCATTGGCAGGAGCGCGGTCAGGTCGTTCTTTTTGAGAAGCCCCGAAGCCTTCATGAGCGTGATGGAGGAACCGCCTCCAAGCCCGGAGAAGAATCCCTTCTTGGTTGTCTTTGATTTCTCGATTGCCGCCTTGCGGGCCAGCTTCCTGCCATCGATGAATTCGGGAATACTCATCAACAATCCATGAGCGATCTGGATGACGTAGGGAAAATTCTTGAGCTCCATGGCGCTGACCGCCTTGAGCCACAACTGCTTCTGCTGAGGGGTGAGATCTTTTTGAGTTTTCAAGGGAGAGTCGTCGAGATTACCAGTCACCCGCGATTTTCGCAAGGGAGGCGATTGTTACCCGAGAAAGCCGGGTGTCACCGAAAGCGAGGCCGTGATCGTCGATCCCGCGGCAATGTGCTGAATCCCCTTTTTCTGCTCAAAGGGAACGGGAGGATTGTGATCCGGCAATCCCCAGCACGGCTCCACACAGAGGAAGGGATCGCCGTTGCTCCAGAGAGTCAGATAAGGAGCCTCGGAGTAATCGCACTCAATCCGATGTCCAAGCGCCGGAGCCTCAAGGGCAAAAATGCGGTCGCTGACACCCTCCAGATCCAGGAGGTAGGAACCGGGAAGATCTTTCTTGGCGAAGGGCATCTCTCCTCCGGCAAAAGGGATCTCCTCAACCGTTCCATCCAGGAAATCGCCGGGAGCTATCTGGCGCCGATAAGTGCCGGATGGCAGAAGCAATCGAGCACTCTCGAGTGAGCCGACCGCAAATCCCGGGTGCCATCCGAAACTCAACGCCACGGGGTGCTCCTCACGGTTTTCGAACTCGAAATGCATCCGCATTCTTCCGTGAACAAGCGCGAAGCCGAGGCTCATCGCGACCTTGTAAGGGTAGGCATCGGCAGGAATGTCGGTAGGCTCGACATGATAGGTCATCGTACCGGCCTCAGGATCGACCCGAGGAGCCGGGAAGGAGTGATTGCGGACAAATCCATGGTTCCCTCCCTTGACCGGATGCCCTTCATAGACCGATTCCTGTTTCCAGAGACGATGGACGAAATATCCCATGACCGTTGCATGATTTCCCCAACCCGAGGAGGGTTTGGTGACATCGCCGTCACGCCAGAGGAATCCCTTCCACTCTCCGTTGCTGTTGCGGCGGGCAAGACTCACCGGTTCGGCTCCCGTGCGGCAGATCGTGAGGCGAATTCCGGCTTCCTCGTCGGTGATCTGATCGAGGGGTCCGGCAACGGAATCGAGGACTTGGTGAAGAATCATGGGAAATGGGTGACTGATGACTTATCAGTGATAAAGCTTTTAGCAAGCCGCTCATCAAGACCATGAAAACCGTGCAGCTCCGCGCACTCAATGAGGAAGACCTTCAGGAAAGTTTTGCCCGCTCCTCGGGCCCCGGTGGCCAGCATGTCAACAAGGTCTCAACGGCCGTCACCCTGACCCATTTGCCAACGGGACACTCCGTGACGGTCAGCGACACCCGCAGCCAGAGCATGAACCGTTCTCTTGCGCGTGAGCGTCTTGCCGCGAAGATCACCGAGGAACGGGAGGCACGCCGTCAAAGAAACCGCGCTGCTGCTGCCAAAGCCCGACGGAGACTTGCGCGGCGATCACCCTCCGAAAAAAGAAAACTGGTCGAGGGAAAGCGACGCCGCTCCGAGGTGAAAAAGGGACGCGGTCGTGTCAGCGAATAAACTTTTCAGCATCGAGTTACGCTTTCATCCTCCCGCCCATGGATCTTCTCACCTGCGATCTTCCCGGCATCAAAAAACTCCGTAGCGGCAAGGTTCGCGAGGTCTTCGACCTTGGCGAAAACCTCCTCTTGGTGGCCACCGATCGAATCTCCGCCTTCGACTGCATCCTGCCTAATGCCATTCCGGGAAAAGGCGAGGTGCTGAACAAGCTCTCGACCTTCTGGTTTCACCGCCTCGACTTCATCCCCAACCACATGATCGAGACGGAGGTCTCCGCTTTCCCGGCGGAACTGAAGCCGTATGCCGAGATCCTGCGGGGGCGTTCGATGATCGCCAAGAAAGCCAAACCACTACCCGTGGAATGCGTCGTTCGCGGCTATGTCGCCGGCTCCGGATGGAAAGAGTACCAGGAGAACGGAACCGTTGGAGGCTACAGGATGCCTGCCGGACTGCGACAGTCCGAACGACTCCCGGAAGACCTCTTCACCCCCAGCACGAAGGCCGAAGAAGGGCATGACGAGGCAATCACCTGGTCACAGTGCCGCAGCCTGCTCGGGGATGAGGTGGCACTGCGGGTGAAACAGATGAGCCTCGATCTCTACCGCCATGGACGCGCCTACGCCGCCTCTCGCGGCATCATCATCGCCGATACGAAATTCGAATTCGGCATTCATGATGGCGAGATCATCCTGATCGACGAATGCATGACGCCCGACTCATCGCGTTTCTGGCCAGCGGACCTCTACCAGGCGGGCGGAAGCCCTCCGAGCTTTGACAAGCAGTTCGTCCGTGACTGGCTTGAGAACTGCGGATGGAACAAGCAGCCTCCCGCGCCGGAACTCCCCTCCGACATCGTGGCAAAGACCGCCGAGAAGTACCGCGAGGCCCTCACTCGCCTGGCGGCTCCGAATCCCGCGACAAATTGATATTGCCATGAATCGTCCCATGGCGGTGAAATTTCGGATGGAGAGCAAGGCGGCAGTGGGAAGCCGTAGTAGACCTACGGCGACCGCTGGCCAACGCCGCTAAACGCCGAAATAACTGGCCATGCAGGGAGATATTGATTCTTTCCTGCTCTACCTGGCCACCGAGCGGGGACTCTCGACGAACTACCAGCTCTCGACTCGAGCATCGTTGGAGCGCTTTGACCAATGGTCTTCAAGTCGTGGCGTCGACTCCGTGACAAATGTCACGCCACCACTCCTCTCCGAATTCCTGATTTTTGAGAAGAAACGGGGACTGACCGCAACCTCGATCAAACTGGAGGCGGTAGCCCTGCGGATCTTTTTCCGATTCCTGACCGCACGAGGGAGGATACCGAGCGATCCCGCCGAAAAGCTTCCCCTGCCAAGGCTCCCGCAAACACTCCCCCAACCCCTCTCTCAGCCCGATATGGCCAAGCTGGTTGCCGCTCCCGCGGGAGAGACACCCCTGGAAATCCGCGACCGTGCCCTGCTCGAACTCCTCTACGCCTGCGGCCTTCGGATCGCAGAGGCCTGCAGCGCCCGCCTGGAAAACCTTGATGAGGAGGGCGGCGTCATCCGCGTGATGGGTAAAGGAAACAAAACCCGCATGATACCCATCGGGCGGGCGGCCCTCGAGGCCTTGAGATTTTATCTGACCAATGCGCGCCCAAAACTTGTCTCGCCGAAAACGGGCGGGGAAATCTTTATCTCCATTCGCGGTCATGCCCTGACACCGGCGCGCATCTGGCAACTGGTGCGTCATTACGCAAAGTTGGCCGGAATCGAGGAAGCCATCCACCCCCACCAACTCAGACACTCTTTTGCAACGCATCTGCTGGCTGGTGGAGCTGATTTGCGCATCATCCAGGAGATGCTTGGCCATGCCTCCATCGCCACGACGCAGATCTATACCCAAGTCGACCGGGGCCAACTGAAGTCCGTTCACAAGAAGTTCCACCCGAGGGGGTAAACAAAATCCATAAGACGGAAGGTTTTTAATATGGAATTGCTTGCCTGGCCGTTGCTGCCCATCCGTTGCATCAGGAAGACAGGAAACTGATGAAATGCATAATGCAGACTGAAGCGGGATTACTTCATTGAGAACCTCCTACGCTTCGATTCTTTGGTTCTTTTCCTGAGTTGGCTAGCCCGGCCTTTGCTTCGCAGCCGTTACGGCTGAGTTCCATATTTTATTCTCCATTCATCATTACTGACCCCTGCTTTTTGCGTGACAGGAGGGGGATGAAAGAGGCTTCCTAGAGGGATGAGTAACGGACCTCTCGCAGGTAAAGTCGGCGTCGTTTTCGGCGTCGCAAACAAACGCAGCATCGCATGGGCAATCGCCAAGGCCTGGAAGCAGGCTGGTGCCACCCTCCTCTTCAACTATCAGGGGGAGCGCCTTAAGGAGAATGTCGAGGAACTCGTCACCGAATTCGGTGCTGACACCTTCCTCCAACCCTGCGATGTGGCCAATGATGCCGACATCACCACCTTCTTTGGCAAAGTCCGTGAGGTGACCCCGAAGCTTGACCTGATGCTTCATTCCGTGGCCTTTGCCCCGAAGGATGCCCTTGAGGGGGATTTCGTCTCCACGAGCAGAGAGGCTTTCCGGGTTGCCCATGACATCAGCGCCTATTCGCTGGTCGCCCTATCCCGCGAGGCGGCCCCCCTCATGACAGACGGCGGCAGCATCGTCGCCATGAGCTACTACGGCGCCGCCAAGGTTGTCCCCCACTACAACGTCATGGGCGTCGCGAAGGCCTCCCTAGAAGCCAGCACCCGCTATCTGGCCTATGATCTCGGAGCCAAGAAGATCCGGGTCAATTGTATCAGCGCCGGGCCTGTCCAGACTCTCGCCGCCCGTGGCATTTCGGGATTCGGAGCCATGATCAAGCACTACGAGGAGCACGCCCCTCTCAAGCGGAGCTGCACCACGGAAGAACTCGGTCACACTGGTGTCTTCCTCGCCAGCGACGGCGGCAGCGGCATCACCGGCCAGGTGCTCTACGTCGACGGCGGCTATGAGATCATGGGGATGTGAGCGCCAAGACTTCCAAGTCCGGCTCACCCCGATCCTCTAAGTCAACAATCTCACGCGCCCTCTTGGAGCGGGATCTCCGCAAACTGATTCCCTCCAAAGCAGGGGTCATCACTGATCATTCTCGCCTTGCCGAACTTGGCAGGGACAAGTGGTTCGCCGCCGCACTACCAGAGATAGCCGTTGCTCCCGGAACAGCCAAAGAGGTTGCTGCTGTCCTAGGCTACGCTAACAAGCACGGCATCCCTGTCACTACCCGCGGGGCTGGTCACGGTTATGTCGGTGGCTGTGTTCCTGTCCGTGGGGGGATCCTGATGAGCATGCACCGGATGAACCGCATCCGGGAGATCAGTGACAATGATTTCGTCGCTGTCGTGGAACCTGCCGTCATCACCGGAGTGCTTCAGTCCGAGGTCGAAAAAAAGCGCCTCTTTTACCCACCTGATCCTCAGAGCTACAAGGATTGCTCGCTCGGCGGAAATATCGCCACCAATGCGGGCGGTCCCCGTTGCCTGAAGTACGGCGTCACCCGCCCCTACGTCCTTGGACTGCAAGTTGCGCTGGCAGATGGCACTCTCGTTCGTGTCGGGGGACGCACCCACAAGAATAAGACCGGCTTTGATCTGATCGGGATGTTCGTCGGTTCCGAGGGAATGCTCGGCGTCATCACCGAGGCGACCCTGAGGCTTCTGCCCCTCCCCCCCGCACGTGCGACCCTTTCCGCAGGGTTCGACTCCATGCAGCATGCCGCCGCCGCCGTTCAAGCAATCTTTAAAGCAGGCTATCTTCCATGCGCTGTGGAGGTGGCCGACAGCTTCACACTTCAGTCAGCACGCAATGCCCACAAAGACATCAAGGGAAGCTTCATCCCGCCGGGCAACGCCCACCTGCTAGTGGAACTCGATGGCCAGAAAGCGAGCATCCTAAGCGAGGGAAAAGCCCTCAAGGCCCTTCTCGCCAAGAACAAGGCCCTTGAGGTTGAGCTTGCCACTTCTCCGGAGCGTTGTGAACGGATCTGGGCCCTGCGCCGTGCCTTCTCTGCCTCGCTCAAGTCCACCGGCCTAACCAAGCTCAACGAGGACATCGCCGTCCCCCGTGGCCGCCTCGTCGACCTCATTGCCTTCGCCGAGAAACTGCAGAAGAAAACCGGCTTCCCCATTGCCTGCTTCGGTCATGCCGGAGACGGCAACATCCATGTGAATGTCATGGTCTCCAAGGAGCAGCAGGCCAAGCGCCCCAAGGAGATCGAGGGAGTGCTTGACTCCCTCTTTACCCAAGTCATCAAGTGGGGAGGGGCCATCACCGGAGAACACGGCATCGGACTGGCCAAGAAACGCTGGTGGGACGAGGCTACATCTTCCGAACTCCGAGATCTCCACATCCGCATCAAGAAAGCCCTCGATCCGAAAGATATCCTGAATCCCGGTAAGTTCGTTTGATTGCCTTCTCCCCCATCAGAGGCTCAATGAACCGATATCTTGGCAGCGGCCGCTCGAGCACGTGCCAGGGCATCGGGTCCGATCGCTAAAGCCACCGCCATACGCCGATAGGGACGGGTAGTCGGCTTACCAAAAATCCGTACATCAATGCCCTTATCGCCCAAGGCATCCTCAACCCCGAGATATGTGGGGTTATGGCCCTCTTTTGCGGCTAAGACAACGGCGCTTGCCCCCTCGATGCATTCGATCGAGGGAATTGGAAGACCGAGAATGGCCCTGGCATGCAGATCAAACTCACTCAAGTTCTGACTAATCAACGTCACCATGCCCGTATCATGGGGGCGCGGACTTAATTCACTGAAGATGACCTCATCCTTGGTCACAAAAAATTCTACGCCAAAGATGCCGGCACCACCCAGGTCGGCTGTGACTTTAGCCGCCATCTCTTGGGCTGCTTTTAAGGATTCAGGATTCATCTGCTGCGGTTGCCAGCTGTATTGGTAATCCCCGCGCTCCTGCACATGGCCGATCGGTTCGCAAAAAATGGTTTTCCCATTCCTTTGGCGGATCGTGAGCAAGGTAATCTCAAATTCGAAGTTGATGAATTCCTCGACAATCACCTTCTTGCGGTCGCCACGCATTCCCTGGCAGGCGTAATCCCAACTCGCTTGGATATCAGACTCGCTCTTAGCGACGCTTTGGCCTTTGCCAGACGAACTCATCACCGGCTTGATCACCACGGGGAAACCGATGGATTTGGCATGGGCCATCAGATCCTCAACGGATTCCGCATAGCTGAATTTGGCTGTCCTCACGCCAAGTCCGGCGGCCACATCACGAATCCTGTCCCGGTTCATGGTCAGGTTCGCTGCCCTTGCGCTGGGAATGACCTCAAAACCCTGCTCTTCAACGTCCAGGAGCACTTCGGTCCGGATAGCCTCGATTTCGGGAACGATCAAATCGGGCTGATATTTCGAGATGGCGTCGCGCAAAGCCTGCTCATCGAGCATGCTGAACACGCAGCTTTCATCGGCCACCTGCATCGCAGGAGCCCCCTCATAGCTGTCACAGGCAATCACATGGCACCCTAGGCGCTTGGCACTGATCACGAATTCTTTGCCTAGTTCGCCTGAACCCAAGAGGAGGATTTTTTTCATCCTCTTTTTTTATGAAGTTGCCTTGAGGCTGTCGATCCAAAGGCTCTTAGCCCTCGATTGTCATAGGGCCATAGTATCGGGAATGGGATCCGTTCTTATGATGACTCCTGCCGGGATGAAAGGGATGAGACTGCGCCAGATGCTGCCTCCAGCTAGCTGTGTACTGATCCGCTAAAGGAGGGTCGTTGGAGATCACTATCAAGTTCTCGGCATTGAAGTCCTCGGCACTCTTGGTGAAATTGAAGGAACCGGTGATTACCCGCGTTCCATCGATGATCATCACCTTGTCATGGGCAATCCGGTAGGCCGAATCGATATAGGTCGGAATCCCGCTTTGAGAGATGAGATCGGCTTCGGTTCCCCGGGCCTGCTCCTGACTCTTGTCGAGGATCACCTCCACATCGACCCCGCGCTTCTCGGCGTCAATCAGTGCGACTGCAATAGGCTCCGAGGTGAACGAATAGGCCTCAACTAGCACCTGCTTCTTCGCCTCATGAACCGCTCTCACCACCGCCTCCGTGCATCCCCCATGCGGACTAAAATAGACCCTGATGTAAATGTTGTTAGTCTGCGCGTGGACGCAGGTGACATACAAACAAGCGCCTAGCGATGCTCTCTTGAGAAGGCCGCTTCGTCTCATCAGGTGCAGGATTTTTGAGAAGATAGCAAGGCACCCAAACGAAGCTGTATGAGATATATTGAGAGCGCAGGGCAACGCAGCTAGAACTCAAAAAGACCAGCCTACTGAACTTTGAGGAGCTCTATGTCGAAAATCAGCGTGCTGTCTGGGGCTATGACTCCCCCCGCTCCGCGCGATCCATAGGCGAGATTTGACGGAATGAAGAGCTGGAGCTTGCCGCCTTCCTTCATGAGCTGAACACCTTCGGTCCAGCCGGGAATGACGCCGTTCAGAGGGAAGGAGATGGGCTCATTCCTCTTGTAGGAGCTATCGAACTCGGTGCCATCGATCGTGGTGCCGCGGTAGTGGACGAGGACTGTGTCGGTGGCTGCCGGGCTCTTGCCCGATCCCTCGGTGATAACCTTGTACTGGAGGCCGCTCGGGGTGGTGTGCACGCCGGGTTTGGTGGCGTTCTCTTTCAGAAACGTCTGGCCCTTGGCGAGGTTGGAGGATGCGTTGGGAGATGCGTCTTGTGCCATGATTTTGGATGTGTTGAGGGTGAGCGTTAGGGCCATTGTGGAAGCCACCAGGAGGGATTTGAGTTTCATAGGAAAATGGGAAAAGAGAGCAGGCCGATTAATCCGCGAATTCACGGATGACAACAGAGGAGTTATGGCCGCCGAAGCCGAAGGAGTTGCTGAGGGCCACCTTGACCTTCACTTCGCGTGCCTTGTGGGGGACGTAGTCGAGATCGCACTCGGGATCGGGATTGTCGAGATTCATGGTGGGTGGGACGATCCCGTCGCGCATCGCGAGGGCGCAGGCGGCCAGCTCGATGCCGCCGGCGGCACCCAGAAGATGACCCGTAACAGACTTGGTGGAGCTGACAGGCACTTTGTAGGCCTGGGCGCCGAAGGCATCCTTGATCGCCTTGGTCTCGCAGATATCTCCGATCGGCGTGGAGGTGCCGTGCGCGTTGATGTAGTCGACATCTTGCGGGGTGACCTTGGCATGCTTCATCGCGATCTGCATGCAACGACTGGCTCCCTCTCCCTCGGGCCGGGGGGCAGTCATGTGGTAGGCATCGGCAGTGGCTCCATAACCGACAAGTTCGCAGTAAATCCGTGCGCCGCGTTTCTTCGCATGCTCGAGCTCCTCGAGAATGACGATGCCGGCTCCCTCGCTCATGACAAAACCGTCACGGTCTTTGTCAAAAGGACGGGAGGCCTTCTGGGGCGCATCATTCCGGGTGCTGAGGGCACGCATGCAGGAGAATCCGGCCACACCGAGCGGCGTGATGGTCGCCTCGGCTCCTCCGGCGATGAAGGCGTCGGCATCGCCGAACTTGATAATACGCCAAGCCTCGCCGACAGAATTATTGGCCGTGGCGCAGGCGGTAACGATCGCCATGTTCGGACCGCTGAAACCGTACTCCATGGAGATGAGACCGCTGGCCATGTTGCTGATGATCATCGGAATGGTGAAAGGAGAAAGCTTGGTCGGCCCCTTCTCCACAAGCCTGCGCGCCTCGGTCTCAAGGCTCTGGAAACCCCCGATGCCGCTTCCTACGATGACTCCAAAACGTTCCTTGTCGATCGTCTCGAGATCGAGCCCGGAATCATCCAATGCCAGTCTGGTCCCGGCCATGGCGAACTGAGCAAAACGATCGGCTCGACGCGCATCCTTCGGGGTTTTGAACCAGTTAGTCGGCTCGAATCCCTTCACCTCGCCAGCGATATGGCAATCGAATCCGGTCGAGTCAAAATTCTCGTAGCGTGTGATGCCGGACCGGCCTTCAATCAGATTATTCCAGAAGGTATCGAGGTCCGAACCCACTGGACTGATAACTCCGATACCGGTGATGACAACTCTGCGTTCGCTCATAGAAAAGATTCGCCAAAAAAATGGCGTCCTGCAAATGAGTCGAAGCAGGCACCTCTTGGCAACCAAAATCTACCCACCAACGGCCACTTCGACAACAAAGTTGTCCCTTGCGAAACAATCGATTTGAGGCTCTTTTGAGAGCATGGAGACACCGCCACCACTTGTTCCCGTTCTTGAAACGAAAGAATCCGACCGCTCTTGGTGCATCGGACTTCATCTCTCGGGACTCTCTGGCATCGTCTTAGCCTTCGCCTTGGCCCATGTCATCGTTCCGCTGGTGATCTGGCTGATCAAACGGGCAGATAGTCCCGAGATCGACGCCACCGGCAAGGAGGTACTGAATTTCCAGATCTCCTTCAGTATCTATTTCCTGATCGGTGGGGCGCTCTGCTGGCTGTTGATCGGATTCCTGATTCTACCCGTGCTTTTTATTATCTGGCTTGTCTGCACGATCCTCGCGGCGGTCCGCACAAGCAATGGGGAATCCTACCACTACCCGATGACGATCCGGTTCTTGAAATAGGAGGATCGGATCTAGGGAATAGTATATCGGGTGTAGGTGATGGTGGGTGTATCGCCCCGATTACCAATGCCCGATTACCCATATCCCATTTCAGCCTTCGGCTGAAATGTCTCTTGCGAATGAGACCTGCCTGCGCCAGATTCGAAGTGTGAAGGGGGCGTACTGGTTTCGACTCGAAGCTCATTACGCATTCTGCATGCCGAGGATGATTCGTTGGCCTCGTAAAAAATCGAGTCAAAAAAACTAAACGCAGATTACGAAAATCTAGCTCTCGCAGCCTAAGGCTGTGACGCTGACACACTGACGCCTACTAAGTGTGAAGGCGACGCCAGTAGGCTGGCTCTCAGGCGGAAAGACCGCGCCGGGGGGTGAATCGATTTCGTGGTCGATCGGGGGAAAGCAGCGCGCCGCACCGTGGCCGACCCCTTAAATTTAAAGTGCGGTCAAGCATGTGGACGGGTGCCTGATAAGTTCCGGGGACAGGGGTTCGACTCCCCTCGCCTCCACCTTTTCAATAATAAATCCCCCCCTCCGGGGAAACCGCAGGAAGAAGGGTGTGCGGAGTTTTCAAGTATACATTTCGTACTCCCCGAAGCTAAATGGCCTGATGTATGGATCGCTCCCAAAACTCGCTTCCCTCGGACCCCTTGGAACCCTAAGCCTCGCAGTTATCCTTTTTCTCTCCGGTTGCGTCTCGGAGGAGAAGAAGGATCCCACGGATCCAGCAGGCCAGATCAAGATGGGGGAAACCTATTCTGTCGGCACGTGGAAGATTCTTAAAAACGATGAAACGGCTGCAGACTGGTACAGGAAAGCTGCGCTGCAGGGCGACCCCGAAGGAGAATACCACTTGGGTCTCTGTTATGAACGCGGCCTCGGCGTTCCCAAGAACGAGGTCCTCGCGGCAAAATGGTTTTTCAAGGCCGCTGAGGGCGGGAACTCAAGCGCACAGTATGAGCTGGGGGATTGTTACAGGCTGTCTAAAGGAGTCGGAACCGACCTTCCAAAGGCTTACTTTTGGTACAACCTTGCGGCCGCTTCCGGCAATGACGATGCTCACGAGGCTAGGGATGCTGTGGCAAGACGCCTGCCGGAGGGGGACATACGCCAGGCCCAGCGCCAGAGTGAGGAATTTTGGAACAAGTGGAAGGGATAATCTGCATCTAGGGAGGTGCTGCGCTTCTTCATTGACACCCCGCTGTTTCCGGATACTTTCTTCCCTCCCGCTGCATCAACCAATAACCAACCGGGATTTTCTCTATGGCCACTTCCGAAGTCATCCTCACCGAAGCCGTTCCCTCCCTGGGAGCCGAAGCCGATATCGTCAAGGTACGTGCAGGCTACGCCCGCAATTTTCTGATTCCAGGAGGCAAGGCTCTTGAGGTCACTCCCGCTTCCCTGCGCAAGATTAATCACCTGAAGGCCAAGCGCGCCGAGCGCGAGGCCCGCGAGATCAACGAAGCCGAGGCCGTCGCTACAAAGATCAACAAACTCCGCCTGAATCTGAAACTCGATACCGGCGAAACCGGCAAGGCCTTCGGGTCCATCACGGCAGCTGACCTTCTCGAGCGCCTAATGGGAGAGATCAAGGATCTCGTTCTTCCCAAGCACGCCATCGTGCTGGATCGTCCCCTCAAGGAGAGCGGTGAGCATCAGATCCCGGTGAAAATCCACTCCGAAGTGATCGCCACCCTCCGTATTGAGATCGCTGCTGCTCCCAAGGTGGAGCAACCCGCCGATGACGAAGAGACCAGCACCCGTCGTCCTCGACGCAAGTCCGCGGCCACCTCAGATAACGCAGAAGCGTAAAAATCTTTCCCTGACATGGCAGAAGGTGCAGAAGGTCCCCAAAACGGCCCTGCCCAAGTCAGCGCCACACCTGAGGGTATTGTCACCGGATCCCCGCGCCGTAGCACGAGCGCTTCAGGTTCCCAAAGCGCGCATAAACAAGGCCAAGGAGGATTCTCCCAAGGTCAGCGCCTTCCGGAATCTCACCGTCCCCTGCCCGCTAGTCTTGATGCGGAGAAGGGTGTTCTTTCTTCCATCCTGCTCTCACCGAAGGATACCCTCACTACAGCCATCGAGAAGGGGATCAATGATCAACACTTTCACCATCCCGCCCATGGGACGATCTATACCGTCCTGGAGGATCTCTGGAAGAAGAATAGTCCGATCGACCTGATCACCGTCACGCAGACCCTGGCTGATAGGAATCTCCTCGAGCAGGTCGGAGGACCGGCTTTTCTGGCAGGGCTCCAGACCTTTCTGCCAACCGCAACCAATGCCGAGTACTACATCGACATCATGCGGGAGAAGCATCTCCTGCGCCGCATGATTGCCGTCTGCACCGCTTCGGCGGCCCGCTGTTACGACGAGCAGGGGGATGTGAAGGCACTCATCGACGATGTGGAGAAGGAGGTCTTCACGGTTGCCGAGGACCGCGTCCGGGGGGACTTGCCCGACATTAAGGAGCACATCAACGCCGCCATCGATTCGATCGAAAAACTCTACCAGAACAAGGGTGAGGTAACCGGAGTTCCCACAGGATTCAAGGTTCTCGATAACATGACCAGCGGCATGCACCCGAGCGAGATGATCGTCATCGCGGCGCGCCCCTCAATGGGCAAGACCGCCCTCGCGATGAACATCGCAGAGCATGTCGCAGTCGATAAGAACATCCCAGTTGCCGTCTTCAGTCTGGAAATGAGCGCCCAACAACTTGTACAGCGTCTTCTCTGCTCGCGAGCCCGGGTGAACCTCCAGAGCATCCGGACGGGCCTTCTTCCGAAGAACGCCCACCAGAGTCTCTTCAAGGTCTCGGGGGAGTTCGGCCAGAGCAAGATGCTGATCGATGATACGGCGGGGCTCAGCATCAACGAATTACGCGCAAAATCCCGACGACTCATGGACAAGCATGGACTGGGCCTGATCGTCATCGACTATCTGCAGCTTCTGAAATCCCCCTCAAAGCGCGGACAGGAGAACAGACAGATCGAGATCGCCGAGATCTCTGGAGGCATCAAGGCACTTGCGAAGGAACTGAGCATTCCGATCATTGTCCTAGCCCAACTCAATCGTAAATCCGAGGACCGCGGAGACGGCAAGCCGCGCATCTCGGATCTCCGTGAATCAGGCTCCATCGAGCAGGATGCGGACGTGGTGGGACTCCTCTACCGCTCCGCATACTATGCCAAAGATGATGAGGAGAAATCCGAGAAGGGAGGCGAGGCTGAACTGATAATCGCCAAACAGCGTAACGGCCCCACTGGCGAAGTCCCCCTTACCTTCCTGAGCGAGTTTACACGCTTCGAGACCCGTGACATGACCCACGGTGAGGGAAATTAGGCGGATAGGATCTAGATAATGGGGGATAGGGTATCGGGATTGGGAGATGGGGATCAGGGGCTTCGATAAAAAGAGATCGCCCATTGGTCCAAAGAAATTTCAAGTTTCATCCTTCAGGTTTCATCCTTAGTCTTTCGCCATGCTCCCTACTAAAGGCTACGCCGCGCAAAGCGCCACATCACCGATCGCCCCCTTCTCCTTCGAGCGTCGCGAACCGGGTGCCCATGACGTCCAACTCGAGATCTCCCATTGCGGCGTCTGCCACACCGACATCCACATGTCACGTGACGAGTGGGGCGGCTCACTCTATCCCATGGTTCCGGGCCATGAGATCATCGGTGTGGTCAAGCAGGTGGGCAGTTCCGTCACCAAATTTTCACCAGGCGACAGGGTGGGCGTCGGGTGTTTTGTCGATTCCTGCCGTACCTGCTCGAACTGCAACGAGGGTCTTGAGAACTACTGTGAGAACCACTTCACCGGCACCTACAACAGCAAGACCCGTGACGGAAGCGGTCTGAATTTCGGCGGCTATTCGAATCAGATTGTCGTCGACGAGCGCTTCGTCCTAAAGATCTCGGATAAAATCGATCCCGCTGCGGCGGCACCTCTCCTATGTGCAGGCATCACCACCTATTCACCTCTGCGCCACTGGAAGGTCGGTCCCGGCAAGAAAGTGGGCGTCGTTGGACTCGGTGGTCTGGGGCACATGGCGCTTAAGTTTGCCCACTCCTTCGGGGCCCATGTCGTCTGCTTCACCACTTCACCCGGCAAGGTTGCAGATGCCAAGCGTCTCGGTGCTGACGAAGTGATTCTTTCCAACTCGGAAGAGGAGATGACCAAAGCTGCTGGCAGCTTTGATTTCATTCTCGACACGGTCTCCGCTCCTCACGATCTCGGCGCCTACATTAACCTGCTTAAGCGCGATGGAACTATGTGCCTCGTCGGCGTTCCACCAGAGACAGCAGCGGTCCATGCCCACAGCCTAGTGATGGGGCGCAAAAGCCTGGCAGGCTCATTGGTAGGAGGACTTCCTGAGACTCAGGAGATGCTCGATTACTGTGCAGAGCATGGCATTGCCAGTGATATCGAGATCATTCCTATGGCAGAAGTCAACGTGGCCTACGATCGCATCCTCAAGAGTGATGTGAAGTACCGCTTCGTGATTGATATGGCTACTCTCTAAGAGCTATTTAAACCAAATCATGGCCACAAGATGCACAGAATGCACAGGTCTTGTGATTGCTCTCGAGCTGCTCCCTTAAGAGACATAGAAGAGCATGCCTGCGTCCCCCTTTTGTGTTTTTGGCTTGCCGGCTGTTGCTTCGCATCCGTTACGCGTGCCTTTTGTGGCTACATCTTTTCTTAAGATGCTTTAAATGGCCGGGTTGGCTCCTGGAGTCGGAGAATGAGCGGACGCAATTTCCGACTATGCCACTTTCTCCGCAGAAATCGCGCCGGGACTGGTCACACCTGATTGCAGGGTGGCTTCCGCCGCATGAGTTCCTGTTCCGACTGTTTCCTGCTTGAGGCCTCCTTCGCAAGCTCCCGGTTCCGGAAAAACCGTCGCCTTGTAGGCCTCCATTCCTGAGGGGGCTTCGATCTTAGGCAGCTGGGGAACTCCGCTGATCTCCCGATGGAAGTCTTCCTTGGCCTTCTGCAGTTCCCCAAGGGC
>CAIXGT010000223.1 GCA_903919105.1 uncultured Spartobacteria bacterium
GGATTCGAAATCGGCAGCGGCTTTGCTGGAACACGCCTCACCGGTAGCGAGCACAATGACGCCTTCGTCATTGAGGAGGGGAAAGTCTCCACGGCCACGAACCGCTCCGGCGGCATCCAGGGAGGCATCAGTAATGGTGAGCACATCTTTTTCCGCGTCGCCTTCAAGCCGACCGCTACGATTGCGAAGATTCAGCAGACAGTCACCGTAGAGGGAGAGGCTGCCGAGTTGGCTGCACGTGGGCGTCACGATGCCTGCGTCCTACCACGCGCCGTTCCGATGGTTGAAGCGATGGTAAATCTCGTCATCTGCGATCACCTGCTCCGCCAGCACGGCCAGAATGTCCTTCCCTGATTCTTCCCAATTCGTTCCCTTCGTTCCCTTGGCAGAGGCTCTCCGTGAGCGTCTTGCTGTCATAGCTGATCATACCCACAGGGATCGGGATGCCGAGGGTCATCTGAAGCGACTTATCGAGGTCTCCGGACGAATCGATGCATCGATTGCAGCGTTGCCTGCAAGCCAACTCGATCCGCAGTTCCACCACTACTTAGAGCGCCGCAGTTACGACAAAGCTCTTGCTTGGATCGAAGAGTTGTCCGGTTAAACGCCGACCCCCTACCGAACTAGCGGAAAATCATTTCTCGCTCCTCGATTGAGAGCTCTCTCCAGGCACCAGGAGCAAGTGATTCTATAGTCAGATTCCCGATGCTCATTCTAATAAGCCTGAGCGTTGGGTGATCGATAGCCGCTGTCATCCGGCGAACCTGACGGTTCTTCCCCTCATGGAGTTCTAGGGCGATCCAGCGATCGGGGATATTCTTGCGCACTCGTATTGGGGGATCTCGCGGAAGCATGTCGGGCTGGGGATCAAGCAGCCATGCCTTACAAGCACGGGTTTTGTAATCCTGGATCGTCACGCCGGCGGCAAGTCGTGCCAGCGCTTCAGCTGGAGGGATTCGTTCCACCTGGGCCCAGTAGATCCGCGAATGGCCATGTTCTGGATCAAGCAGGCGCGTGTTAAGACCGGCTTCGTCGCTCAGCAACAGGAGTCCCTCGGAATCAGCATCCAGTCGGCCCAACGGGTAAACCCCCTTCGGCAAGCCGAACTCCGCAAGAGTCCGGTTTAACGATCCATCCGGTGTGAACTGCGAGAGCACTCCATAAGGTTTATTAAAGGCCAAGATCATTGCCTGGGATGAACGGAGGGAGCAATGAGCAGGGAGAGATGTTTCCTGAAGGCAAAGAAAAGGATGCCGCAGGTCAGTAGTAGCCAGAACGGGAGAAATCCGAAGGCGTGACCCAGCTGTTCCTGCGCATTCGAGCCGGGAACCGTACGGAGAGCCAAGGCAAAGAGCAGGCTGATTCCCGCATAGGCGATATTGACCGTTACCCCCTTGAAGGAGAGGACGGTGGCGCGGTGATGCGAGTCGACGAGTTGGTTGAGATAAGTCGAGACCGCGTAGCCGATCATTGTCATGGCTCCCCAGAGGAGATAGCCGAAGAGCAGTCCCCAGTAGGGAGGATGGAAGGCCACTCCCACGAGCCCTACAAAGACGACACCGGTCATGATCGCAAAACTGGTACCGATGCTTCGGGTGGTCACCATCCGGCGGATCCATGGCGAGACCAGAAGACCAATAGCTCCCATAGCGGCACCGAGCACACCGAAAGCAATCTCGGGAATCTCAATAAGACGGAAATAGGAAGTGCTGAAGACAAGGAAGAGTCTAACCACGCAATCGAGCACGAATCCGGCACAGACAACAAAGAGCGCGACCGGACTACCCAGCAGCCAACGTCCTGCCTGGAGCGTGAAGGTGAACGCCCCTAAGGCCGAGGAGGCCTGGTGCCCTTCGGGGTCCTCCAGGGAGTGAGGCTGATGGCGCAGGGGCTCGCGGAAATTCAGGGCCAAGAGCAGCACTCCCACGGCGCTGATCATTGTTAGGATTAGCGGGAGTCTGAGTGTTGTCGCCTGATCCAGATGGGCTGTGATCCCCACCAAAGCGAGGGCTCCATTCACAAAACCGGGTGCATAGACCGCCCCTCCCACCAGCATGACAAAGACAAAACTCATCGACTGCCATCGGGTCA
>CAIXGT010000224.1 GCA_903919105.1 uncultured Spartobacteria bacterium
AGCACCCGCGTGGCTTGCGCAAGCCACTCTCGGTCCTGCCCCGCTGCCAATACATCCACCAAGGCAAAATACTTGGGAGCGTTGGCTGCCGGTTTTCCGAGCGGGATCAGTAATCGGGCCACAACCAGTACCGGGATATCGTGGTCTTGGAATCCAAGCATCCCAGCCACCTCACTGGAGTGGAGGCGGGCTGGTACGCGACGGCTATTGAGCAGAGTTGCAGCATCCGCTGGGGCATTGGTTTTCTTGTTCATGAACATGCCAAAGACTCTGGATCTGCATGTCACTTATCGTGCTCCTGCTTGGGAGCAACCGCCTCCTCTTTCCTATTCAAACTGTAGCTCATACCAAAGCAAAGTATTTTGACTTATATGTCATCTTTTGCCTTGAATAGTCATTTTTTTGATTTATTTGTCATTTTATGAAGACTACAGCAGAGTTCGGGCAACTTCTTGCAAATCGCAGGAAGGAACTTGGTCTTAAGCAGAAGGAACTCGCCTCCTACGCAGGAGTTCCAGGTGCTTCTCTCTCACGGCTGGAAAACGGACGCCTACCCGAATTCGGCCTCCGAAAGCTCGTCTCATTACTGACGGTCTTAGGCCTCGAGCTCGATGTCCGCCCCATTGGCACGTCAGGTAATTTGGATGAACTCCGAAAGGAGCTTGGAGGCTCATGAAACTTTCGGTCCACGTACTCGGTCGCGAAGTAGCCACCCTAGAGCCAGTGGGTGCATTTAAGTCCGTGATGACCTACCACCCGGATGTCGATCCGAAGGACGTCGTATCTCTCACCATGCCGGTGAGAACAGAATCCTACCGCTGGGATGCCCCACTGCATCCAATCTTCCAGATGAACCTTCCTGAGGGCTACCTGCTCAAGGTGCTTCAGGAAAAGTTTGGACCCCATATTGGATCTGAACCTACAGCCCTCCTTTCCGTGGTGGGACGTCACATGATCGGACGTATCCAGGTCTCCGCACCTGGGGCAGACCTAGCGACTCCCCCACTACCTTTTGAAGTCGCGGAAGTGCTTGAGGGCGACAACTCCGAAGAAGCCTTTGCGGAACTTGTACGCCAGCACGCCACGAGCGGCGTCTCAGGAGTGATCCCGAAATTCCTTGATGGCACCGACACCACCTTCAGCATCGAGGCGTTCAACAAGACAACCCTCTTCACTGGGAAACATATCATCAAGGGTTCCTCTCGTAACCTCCCCTTCGCAGCCCTCAACGAACACCTCTGCATGCAGGTGGCCGCTAAAGTCCTCCCTGCCACCAAAACCGAGATTTCCATGGATGGCAAAGCTCTCATCGCACACCGCTTTGATGTCGATGAGGAAGGGCACCCTCATCTGGGTATGGAGGACTTCTGTTGCCTTCTGGGACTTTCTCCGGAAAAGAAATACGATACCACGTGGGAGCGCATCGCGAAGGCGATCCGCGACCATGTTCCCGGGCCAACTCAGCGGGAGGCCTTCCGTCAGCTCAGCCTCATGCTTCTGCTTACCTATGCCCTGCGTAATGCCGACTGCCACGCCAAGAATCTGGCGCTGATATACTCCAGCAAAGCAGATGCCCGCCTTTCACCGGCCTACGATCTCCTGACGACCGTGGTCTACCCTGGCTTTCAGAACCAGCCACCGGGCATTTCCTTCATGGGCAAAAAGACTTGGTCTCCCGGAAAGAACCTCAAAAACTTCATCGCCCTCGAGTTCGGCATCCCCCTCCGTGAACAATCTCTCATGATCGAATCAATCTGCGAGGCGATCACCGACACAGCCCCAAAAGTCCGTGAAGCGATCAGCGAGCATTCGGGTTTTCGAGATCTTGGAAAACACATGCTTCTGGCATGGGAGGAAGGCATCCAGACACTTCGTGACAAACGTCACTACTCCCTACCCCAACCGGAAAACGAAAACCTTCTTGGAGGTATTTCTGACCCTCCCAAATTAGCGAATCCTAAAACAATTGTTGGCCAATCAGATGGACTAGGAACCCGTCGCTCGAGATCCAAAAAATAATTCCAAGGCTACCATGAGACTCAGAAGGCGCGCTTTGAGAGAGATAGATCGGTGCCTTTCTAACCAGTTTGCAGTATTTTTTCCCGGATTCTGGAGAACCTCTCGCTGATCTCCCGGACCTTGACCTCGGGTATTTCATGCTCCTTCGCCAACTCCGGCCACTTCTGGAGCGAAGACTCCAC
>CAIXGT010000225.1 GCA_903919105.1 uncultured Spartobacteria bacterium
CCCCCAGGTGATGACCCTCATGGAAAAGCCTGCCGAGGGTTTGAAATCTAAGCAGGCCCCCGAATGGATGGCAGCTCGTGACGCGGCGATCCTTGAGCTCTTCTACTCTTCGGGACTTCGTCTTGCTGAACTGGCATCACTCGACATCCGGGATCTTGACCCCATTGGGGAAACAGTCCGGGTGATGGGGAAGGGATCACGGGAGCGTATCGTGCCAGTCGGCGGACTCGCTCTTAAGGCCCTCTCTCACTACCGCCATCAGGCAAAGATCGATAGCGGACCACTCTTCCTCAACAAGAGCCGGAAACGTCTCGGTCACCGCTCCATCTGGCTTCTGCTCAAGAAGTACGTCCGCGAGGCAGGGCTTCCCGCAACACTGAGTCCTCACAAGTTAAGGCATTCCTTCGCTACTCATCTTCTGGACAACGGTGCCGATCTCCGAAGTGTTCAGTCCCTACTCGGCCACGCTAGCCTGACAACGACCCAGATCTACACCCATGTCACGACAGAGCGTCTTAAGCGCGCCTATGATGCAGCGCATCCCCGCGCGTAGCGCGAAGATAGGTAATCGGGGATGGGTTATAGGATCTAGGGAATAGGAGATTGGTTATCCGGGAGCGGGAATACTTAGCCACGTGAGTCGGTTGAATAGACGATAGATTGGGTCGTGTTTATTTATGAAATATGATAATTTTTCTCGTCTGATAAATGCTTTTGTCTAAAATAGGCATCTTATTCTTAAAAAACCGTACAACTCCGTTCGATACCACTTCAATACCCCTGCTAAGTGCTAATAGATAACGATCTTATCGGTCGTTTTATTTTCCCATCGCCAATTACCAATTCCCAATCACCTAAAGATCCCATGAGCACCGAGACCACCACGCCAAAACCCCTCGCCGCCAACGAGACCTATAAGATCAACTCCCATCACCTTCGTGGGAATATCGCCGCCGATCTCGCCGACACCACCACAGGGAATATCAGCGAGGAGAGCAATCAGCTTGGGAAATTCCATGGTCTTTACATGCAGGACGACCGTGATCTGCGCAACACGCTCAAAAAGGAAGGTAAGGAAAAAGCCTTCGCCTTCATGCTTCGCGTCCGACTCGCTGGCGGCAAGGCGTCGCCAAAACAGTGGATCGTCCTCGACAAGCTGGCTGATGCGGTCGCCTCCCCTTCTCTGCGACTGACGACACGCCAGACATTCCAGTTCCACGGCGTCCTTAAGGGCAACGTGAAGAAGCTCATCAAGGGAATGAATCAAGTCTTGCTCGACTCCATTGCGGCCTGTGGCGATGTGAATCGCAATGTCATGGCCCCGCCGAACCCCGAGCGTTCGGAGATCCTCCAGCAGGTCTATGAGGATGCGGCGAACTGGAGCAACTACGCCCTCCCCAAGACCCGTGCCTACCATGAGATCTATCTCGACGAGGAACTTGTGGCCGGTGGCGAGCCCGAGATTGAGCCGATGTACGGTGACACCTATCTCCCCCGGAAATTCAAGACTGGCTTCGCTATTCCCCCCTCCAATGACGTCGATGTCTTCTCCCAGGATCTGGGCTACATCGCGATCGTAGAGAATGGAAAGCTCGTGGGATATAATGTAACGGTCGGAGGTGGCCTCGGCATGAGTCATGGCAATGCCGAGACCTTCCCTCGCCTGGCAGACCTCCTCGGCTTCATCCCTGCAGACAAGGTGAATGAGGTCGGCGCTGCCGTCCTCACCACTCAGCGTGATTTCGGCGACCGTACCAATCGCAAGCATGCACGCCTCAAGTACACGATTCAGGATCGCGGTATCGAATGGTTCCGCGGCGAAGTCCAGAAACGCATCAGCTTCCAGCTGGAGCCATCACGCCCCTTCCATTTCACCACGATTGAGGATCCCTTCGGCTGGCACGAGTGCTCCGATGGCACATGGTTCTACGGCCTCCACATCCTGAGCGGACGTATCAAAGACACCCAGGGCTAGCCAATGAAGACTGCTCTGCGCGAGATCGCCGAGATCCACGAGGGAGACTTCCGACTCACCCCCTCGCAGAACGTCACCATCTCCGGCGTCAGCAACGCCAAGAAAGTGGAGATCAGCGCCATCCTCGAGAAGCATGGCCTCTCCCATGAGAATGATCGCTCCGGCCTCCGCCTCAATGCCCTCTCCTGCGTCGCCCTTCCGACCTGCGGACTCGCCCTCGCGGAGAGCGAGCGTGATCTCCCCTCGATCCTGGGAAAATTCGAGAATGTCCTCGATGAAGCAGGACTCCGCGACGATGCCATCAGCCTCCGGATTACCGGATGCCCCAACGGCTGCTGCCGTCCCTATCTCGCGGAGATCGGGTTCGTCGGCAAGGCTCCCGGAAAATACGCCCTCTACTTGGGAGCGAAGTATAACGGAACCCGACTCAATCGCCTCTTCTCGCCGAGCATTACGATTGATGACGCCGTGACCCGACTTACCCCCATCATCAAGCGCTTCGCCACCGAGCGCGTGAACAATGAGGGATTCGGCGACTTCTGCGACCGCGAGATCCTTCCCGCAGACGCCACCTTCCACAGTGTCGGAACGCAGGCAGCCTGATTGCCAAGTGTCGACGCAAGCCACGCCATCACAGATCGATTCCTGGAATGAAGAACTCGGGAGCAAGAGTCCCCTGGAGATCACCCGTTGGGCTATAGCTCAAGCCAAGGAATCCGGAGGCAAGGCCATCGTCTCCACGAACTTCCGTCCCTACGAGGCGGTAGTCCTTCATCTGACCACACAGGCTCAGGCCGACATTCCGGTTCTCTGGGTTGATCACGGATATAACCGTCCGGCCACCTACAAGCATGCGGAGGAGTTGAAAAACCTTCTTGGCCTCAATCTCAAGGCCTATCTCCCCAAGATCACGACTGCGCACCGCGATGCCCTCGATGGCCCCATCCCCACGCCGGAAGAGGAGGAGAAGCTCAAGAAATTCAGCACTCTGATGAAGCTTGAACCCTTCCAGCGGGGCATGAAAGAACTGGCACCGACCATCTGGATCACTGCACTCCGCAAAGTCCAGAACCCGAACCGCGCCGAACTCGATATCGTCTCGGCCGACGCCAACTTCGGTTCCCTGAAGATCAGTCCCGTCTTCTATTTCTCCGATGAAGAAATGGAGGCTTATATCGCCGAGCACAAGCTCCCCAACGAATGGGACTACTTCGATCCCGCCAAAGCCGACGAGAAGCGGGAGTGCGGACTCCATGCGAGCTGGGGAAAATCGGCAATAGGGAATGGGTAATAGGGCAACCAGATGAGTGAACCTTTTGAAAATTCGGAAGCCTGGAAGTCCGCACGAGTGCTGAGTAATCAGGTTTATTCGCTATGCAGAC
>CAIXGT010000226.1 GCA_903919105.1 uncultured Spartobacteria bacterium
GACCGGTCGTGATGACGAAGAGGACCGTGTCTGCCTCTCAAGTATTCACCAAGCCAAGGGACTCGAATGGCAGGTAGTCTTTCTGACGTGGCTGACGGAAGGAATGTTCCCAGGAACACGCTCGATGGAGGATGACAATGCCCTGGAAGAGGAGCGGCGGCTTTTCTATGTGGGCGTCACAAGGTGCAAGGATGAGCTCTACCTCACCTATCCCGAACTAAGACTTAACGCCGCTTACGGCGAGGCCTTTCAAAGACCTTCACGCTTTTTGGAGGAACTTCCAGAAACGCTGACAGAGCGCTGGGAGGTAGCCCGCGCTGTCGCACGTTTCACCCCACAGGGAGAGCGCCAAGCGCAGCGACACCAGAAGCGTGAATTTGACCCGGCCGACGAATCCCAAGTTCCCGAGTGGGAGGATTAGAGCATTTATGATTCATTCTGACGCTCTGAAAAAGGTTGAGGAGGAGAAAAATGAATCTGGAACTCATGAACTCAGGAATTACTTGCTTGGCCGTTGGTTCGCATCCGTTTCATCACGAATAATTAGATTGGAGAAGCGTGTGACTGCTATGAGAGAACCGGGAACTCTCGGTCCATGCACCTAAGCAGAGATTCTCTGTAGAGAGAACGTCTTCCTCCTTGGCACTGCTTTCCACCCAATTGACGGATTGGTTCTGCTTTTCCCTTCCTGAGTTCCTGAGTTCCAGATTCATCATGCCGTCTCCCCTTAAGCGACAGATTGAGCAGATGATGCTCTAGCAGGCTACCTCGTTCTCTCCTGATCGTTCTACTGCCAGTTCTACGGAACGGAGAGTCTGGTCGATAACCCAGAGCACCGTTGCCAGCACAATGCCACTCAAGACGCTGTAGAGGTTCGTAAGAGTTAGGTCAAATGACTGTAGAGGCTTAGGACTCATGCCGGCACCGGTCAGGAAGATGATCAGAAAGAACGAGAGAATCGAAGTGAGGGAAGTAAATGCAAATTTAAGCCAGTTAATAAGCCAGATGATACCTAGAAATGCCGAAAGAAAAATCATCAGGTTGTTCGTGGACGCGCTGATAATTACGTCGAAGGACAATGCGACAATCACAGCACCGATCGCCAGAAGGAAAGTCATCGGAAGGGCCGACTTATCCTTCTGGGTACAGAGGGTGATTCCCCAGACGAGTGTCACCATAACAAGGAATGGAGATGACAAATACTGGTTGGCAATCAAACCGATCAAGAGGGAGATAACAGCGCAGGTAGCCAGATAGATGCAGTCCCGAACGGGAAAGTTTACAGGGCGAACCCTAGCGGTGGTGGGTGCTTTCGGAACGGGAAAGATTAGGAAAGAAAGGGAACCAGCGAGAAGACCAAACGAGCACCAGAATGCACGGAAGAACCCGTCAAAAACCGGTTCATTTCCAGAACCGGGAAACTTGTTTAGCAGTGACCCGCTCAACCCGTAAGCAATGATGACCATGGTGGCGGTGTCACGGCTTTTGGATCCGATCAAAAAAACAAGACACACAAGGCCAAAGTAGAAAGGAATAAAAAACCATGGTGCATCGCGAAACAGAATTTCCGTAAGCATCCCGATCCCGGCGGCCGCCCAGAGAAGGAAAAAACGCTGGCGCATCATGCCCCGCCGGAAGGTGGGCAGACCGGAGACCAGTGATGCACAAAGAAGACCTCTGACCGCAACGGGGTTAGGATAGATCTCGGTTGCCAGCAACGTTAACCCGATGGCCAGAGTGCTCCTACTGGCCATCCTGACCGCCTTGTTCATCTGATGGGATCAATCGGAATATCCTTGGCAGAGCCTATTGGCGCTCTGAACTCGGGAGCGTCACCCTGCTGCAATTCAGACAAACGCTTCAAACCGGCTCCTGTATCGCCAACAGTACGAATAATCACAGCGGCTGTCCCGCCCATGCGGAAGGAATGCTCCTCGGGAGCATCAAGCACGATGCGGACCGGAAAACGCTGAGCAAGAAGAATGAAGTCGAGTGTGGGAGAGACATTCTGCAAGATTCCCTGTCCGCCAGGGGCATTTTGAGTTGGGGCAAACTGCGGAGTGATCGCCTTGGGAAGTCCCTGAACAATGCCCTTGATCTTCCTATTCGACTCAGCTAGGAGATACACCTCGGCCTCCATGCCGGGACGAATGTTTCGCAGGTCGGTCTCTCGGAAGTTCGCCAGCACATACCAGATCTTCTGATCCACAATGGAGAAGACCTGCTCCCCCACCGCAGCATAGGCACCGGGAGTAATCTGGAGATTCACGACATAGCCATCGCAGGGAGCGTAGACCTTGCAATAAGACAGCTTCAGTTCTGCATCGCGGAGCATGGCCTCGGCGGCTGCGCGTCGGACATTGATGTCGCCCTTTTCTCCCAGCAGGTTTCGGGCCTTCTCTAAGGCAGCCTGATCCTGGGCGACCTTGTCAGTAGCAGTCACCGCTTCGGTCTGGGCCAGCTGGTTCTTATCGACAGTCACGTAGAGGTTGCCGACTAGGGCCTGAATGCGTTTTGCATAGTCCACAGCGTAGGTGGCCTTGGCCTGACCCTGCTTCAGTTCAGCCTCGGCGGCAGCGATCTGGTCTTTGTAGGCCTGAATCTCCAACTCCGTCAGCGCGAGTTGAGCTTTGGCCTGCTCTGCCTTCGCCTCGAAGGGGCGCGCATCGAGTTCAAAGAGGAAGTCTCCCTTGTGAACCTGCTGGTTGTCCTTCACATGGATAGCAATGATGGAGCCGCCTACCTGGGGACTCACGCCGATGACATTCGCACGGACCTGAGCATCCTCGGTGCGGGGATTCACGCGGATATTGTGATAGACCCCCAGCGAGAGAAGAATAGCCGCTGCATAGACGGCCAGCGAAAGAATCAATCCAAGGATCCTACGGGCAAACTGCTTGGGCTTGGCTACTGGTTCCATCGTCACAGGTAATGAGGTCTCGGTCGGGTCGCTCATCGGGCGGCAAAGAAAAGGAGCCAGCAACCGCAGGTAAGGGCGATGTAGAGCGCCGCATAAAAAAGAGGAATCGGTACAAAGAAAGGAACCATATTTGTCCTCAGAAAGATCAGATGGAAGATCCAGAAAGCAGCCAGGCCGATCAATCCAGAGAGTAGCCACGCCGGAAAGTAAGCTCCGGCTATGTTAATCTGCGGATCACAACCCGTCATCGTCAAGAGGACGAGTAGGAGTGAGAAAATAATCCGAAGATTCATCCCTTTAGATTACGGGCGGGGCTGAGGCGCGGGCAACGCTAATTGATATCTGCCAGGAGATCAAAGCCCACCATGTTTCCAAGTGGAAAGGGCGATGCGCAAGCACATGAATCCCCCCCAACAGAGACCGACCAACCCGATCACCGGGATATGCCAGACCTTCGGTGGGATCCCCGAGTGAATCAGCAGGGCCGAGCAGATCAAGACGGAGGCCGCGACGATGGCATTGGCTAACCGGTTGGCGATCGAGTCAAGGGTAACGCGGAGTGGCTCGATTCCCTTCGCATCGATCCGGTGCTGAAGGGGGATGATTACGTCACCCCTTTTGATCCGATTCCAGAGCATCCTGAAATCGCTCGGAAAAACTTCCAGAAAATCCACCGATGCTGCGCCCAGCTTCTTGAGGAGCTCAAGTAGGTGTGCAGGCATGTATTTCCCGGCGATCAGTTTCTCAGCATAGGGGCGGCCGAGTTCAATGAAATTCAGTCCAGGATTGAGAGAGCGCCCTACCGCCTCGACCTGAGAGAGCGCCTTGATCCCGAGATAGAAGCTCCCCTTCATCCGGAGGCGGTGTAACCTGAGAAGTTCGAGGAGGTTGTTGAGAACGAGGGAGAGATTGATTTCTGAGAGCGGCTTATTGAGATACTTATCACTGAACTCCTCCACATCCCGCAGCATGCGATCGAAATCCTCGACATTCCCATCCTCGGACATATCGATCAGCGCAAGCATCACCTGCCTGTTGTCTTTCTCTCCAAGACCGGCAATGAGCTGGGCGAGATTGGAGCGGAAGCTGGGTGAAAATGCACCCATCATGCCGTAGTCATACAGCCCCAGCACTCCGCCGCTGGGAGTCTCCTTCGACTCAATGATAGTTATGTTCCCGGGATGGGGATCCCCGTGGAAAAAACCATAAGTGAAGACCTGTTCGTAGATCAGGCCAGAAATCGTTTCAGAGAGGCTAATGGGATCAATGCCCTTGGAGCGGAGTTTATCAACCTTGGTCACGGAATGACCGGAGATGAACTCCATCGTCAGGATCTTCTCCCCGCTCAGTTCCCTGAAGAGTGCGGGCACCTTGATCACGGGCGATCCTTGAAACTGGGTAGCAAAGCGCTCTGCATTTCCGGCCTCGTGCGTGAAGTCGAGTTCCATCTTTAGGGTCTCGGCAAATTCCTGCACCACCGCGACGGGATTCAACGAGGCAAGATCGGCAACATGCTGCTCCAGAAACTTCGCCAGATCGACCAGAATGGAAAGATCCTGCTCAATCACTGGACGGATGTCGGGGCGTTGAACTTTGACGGCAACAGTCACCCCATCAGGTGTGACCGCGCGGTGCACCTGAGCGATCGAGGCACCCGCGATCGGCTTCTCATCAAATTCCAGGAACGCCACTTCCACAGGCTTCCCAAGCTCACGGGCAAAGATCTCCTTGGCCAGGCTTCCCGGGAAAGTGGGGACATTATCCTGAAGCTTGCAGAGTTCCTCATAGTAGGTGTCATCGACCAGATCGCGGCGGGAACTCAGGATCTGACCGAACTTGATGAAGGTGGGCCCCAACTCCTCTAATGCTAAGCGCAGACGCTCCTGAGGTGACTTGGAGAGAATACCGGTCGAATGGGTCTCAAGAACCGCTTTGTCCACCCCGATCAACTGCTGCCAAGCAACGAGCTTTAGGACATCGGAAAATCCATACTTAAAGAGAATCGTCACGATCTCGTTATAGCGGGGTAACTGGGCGGCAAAGCCAACGGCGGAGCGGATTTCAGTGATCACAGGAGGTGATCAAATCGTTCCACTTGAGCCATAGCAATACCATTCCCCAACCCTTCAAGGAAGGGATTGAGTTTGCAGGAAGATCACTCCATCGTCACATCGCACCCCCGTTATCAGCGGCGAGTCATTCCAGTGAGCTATTTCATCCACACAGCATCCCGCGACAAGCTGACGGCACTGCTTATAGTAGTGCTCGCTCTTGCATCCCAGGCAAGTCGTGGAAATGACCGAAACATCATGGACCCCATCCTGGGGCACCAGCAGTCATTCCCCCTATCGGAGCACTCTGGTTCCTTCGATAAGAACCGTAACTACGAGCTCTCCTCACTCATCGAACTCGGCCTGGCCAATAATCCGCAGACCCGTTCCGCATGGTTCAACGCACTCTCAAGCAGTGCCCAGGTGGGTCAAGCCAAGGCACCCTACTTCCCCAAACTCTCCCTGAATGCTCAGGGCGGTTATCAAAAAAGTTTTTACCAGATTAACAACGGCCCCATGGGGCTTAGGCAGACAAGCCTTACTCCGGAACTCAATTTTGAGTATCTCCTGCTTGATTTCGGACGCCGCGCCGCCGATGTCCGTCGCACGGTTGCCCTCTTGGAATCGGCCAATCTTGCATTCAGCAGGAATGTTCAGAGCACGGTGTACGGAATCCAGCAGTCTTACTTCGCTCACACAGCAGCGCTTTCCCAACGGGATGCCGCTAAAGCAAATCTGGAACTCAGCAAAACAATACTCGCCATGGTCGAGGCCCAGGTAACCAATGGACTGGGAACAAAACCAGAGCTCGACACGGCCCGGAAGACCTTCGCCCAAGCCGATTTCGATCTATCCAGCGCCGACCGAAATGTCGAGGTCACCCTCGGCAACCTAAGGATCGCCTCGGGACTGCAAGCCAATGCACCGCTTAAGGTCGTTCCGGGAGGCAATGATACAAATTCCTCCGCCTCCCCTTATGAAATACTCGGATCCAAAGTCGACACCATGATTGATCAAGCCATTCTGAAGCGTCCCGATCTGGCTGCGCGCCGGGCCGATATCGCCGCAAGCAGGGCGGCGGTGGAGCGGGCCAAAGCCGATTTCATGCCGAAGCTTTCTCTTAAGGGGGCCTACTCGAGTGAACCGTACGTTTACACGGCATCTCAACCCTCACAAACAGGGACCTACTATGGAAACGCTCAAGGTTACTCGGGCTTCGCCGTCCTGAGCTGGGATCTCTTCGATGGGTTCCAACGCGTCGAGAAGGTCAAGCAGAGTCAGGCCGAGGAGTCCCAAGCCCGCGCCAATGCCGAATCGACTAGGTTACAGACAACCCA
>CAIXGT010000227.1 GCA_903919105.1 uncultured Spartobacteria bacterium
GAGGTCAGATAATGCTCGGCCATGGCATAGGAATCGTTCCAAGAGGAATCCATTGCCAGAGAAAGAAGAACTGTCTGCAAGACATCCTCCCCCTCCTCCCGTCTGGCCAGGCGGATCAAATCACCATTCTGGGAAGAGGTGTCGATGGGCAGCACTGATGAAAGCGACCAAGAAAAGCGTCTCCAGAAGGAGTCATGACGACGAATCATCGGACCGCCGGCAACAGCCGCATCAGCTGAAAAAACCACGGGAAGGCTGGGAAGAGAAGAAGTCGCGGACGTACGAAAAGCCATCGGAGAGGGCGAGAGCGAACGGCAAAAACCTCCTTAGGTCAACGGATTTTTCATGATTACGGAGATTCTTCCGCTTCATTTTCCAAATCATGTTTGATGATGAGCGTAAAAGATGAAAAGTTTGTCTCCTGCAGTCCTCCATCTGACCGAACCATCCTGTTGAACTTCCAAACCACGCCTCCTTTGTCCGAGTCCCATCGTCCCAAACATGAATGCGGCGTCTTTGCCGTTTTCGGTCACAAGGACGCTCCTCTGCTAACCTACTACGGACTCTTTGCCCTTCAACATCGCGGTCAGGAAAGCGCCGGTATCGCCTCTAGCAACGGCGACGGAAAAGTATTCTGCCTCCATAAAGGAATGGGCCTTGTCTCCCAGGTCTTCGATCCGGAGAACCTTGAATCGCTCAAGGGCACGCGGGCCATCGGCCATGTCCGTTATTCCACCACCGGATCGAGCACTCTCCTGAACTCTCAGCCCCTGGGCGTCGACACGGCGCGGGGGCAGATTGCTGTGGCCCATAACGGAAACCTCGTCAATGCGGCGGCTCTCCGGGATGAGCTTGAAAACCGCGGCTCCATTTTCCAAACGACGGTCGACAGCGAGATCGTCCTCCATCTCCTTGCCCAGCCAGATCACACAATGGGAGGGCCGATCGGGTCACTGCGTCGCCTCGAAGGCGCATTTTCCATTGTCGTCATGGGGGAGAACGAGATCATTGGCGTCCGCGATCCCAACGGCCTGCGCCCCCTTTCGCTCGGCAAACTCGGTGATGCATGGGTGCTCTCCTCGGAGACCTGCGCCTTCGACCTTATAGGAGCAACGTTCATCCGAGATCTCGAACCAGGAGAGGTCGTGGTGATCAATGATCAAGGTCTGCGCTCGGAGTTTCCCTTCGTTCCGGCCCGCGAAGCCTTCTGCATCTTCGAGTACGTCTACTTCGCTCGCCCGGACAGTCGCTTGCGTGGGGTGACAGTGAGCAAGGCCCGTGTGAACATGGGTAGGGAACTGGCACGACTACACCCCGTGGAGGCCGATGTCGTTATTCCGGTACCGGATTCGGGAATTTATGCGGCGCTCGGTTTCGCCGAGGAGCTGGGAATTCCCTACGACCCCGCTTTCGTCCGCAATCACTACATCGGCCGCACATTCATCCAACCAAACCAACTCATCAGGGATTTCAATGTCCGAGTGAAACTCAACCTCATCGGTGATGCGGTGAAAGGGAAGCGTGTCGTCGTCGTCGATGATTCGGTTGTCCGTGGCACCACGGCGAAGGCCCGCGTGGTGAATCTCCGTGAGGCTGGAGCCAAGGAGGTTCACCTACGCATCAGTTGCCCCCCACACCGCCATGCCTGCTACTACGGCATCGACTTCCCCGATCCTGAGAAACTGATCGCCAACCAGCACACTCATCAGGAGATCTGTGATTACCTGGGCGCAGACAGCATCGGCTACCTGGATGTCGATGGCATGGTCCGGGCAACCGGTCTGGAGAAAAACTCCTTCTGCATGGCATGCTTCACCGGGGAATATCCCGTGCCCTTCGACGCGGCTTTCGACAAGCTGATCATGGAACGACGCAAGGACAGCGCCCAACTTCTGGCTGACCAAAGCGCCCAGCCCACACTTATCACCGCCAGATCCTGATTTGTAGAACCACTCCAACACCCTTCTCATGACCACCAAGAAAAAAGCCTCTAAAGTCCCCCAAGCCCAAGAAACCTACAAGAAGAAGCCCGCCGGATCTACGTCAAAAAAGAAATCCTCGAAACCCGCCAAGAGTTCCTATGCGCGCGCAGGAGTTGATGTGGCGCTTGGCAACCGGGTCAAGTCCGGCATCGGGGATCTCGTTCGTCCCACGCACGGGGCCGAGGTGCTGGGAGGTATCGGTGGCTTTGGCGGCCTCTTCCGTCCCGATTTCAAAAAACGCGGAATCAAGGATCCCGTCCTGGTGGCAAGCGTCGATGGTGTCGGCACGAAACTGAAAATCGCTTTTGCCACGGACAAGCACGACACGATCGGGGCCGATCTCGTGAACCACTGCGTCAACGACATCGCCGTTACGGGCGCCCGTCCCCTTTTCTTCCTCGATTACATTGCGGCCGCCAAGCTGGACCCCCGTGTGCTCAAGGAAATCATCACCGGCCTCTCCCGTGCCTGCAAGGAGGCTGGCTGCGCCCTGATCGGCGGCGAAACCGCGCAGATGCCCGGGCTTTACAGCGAGGGAGAATATGATCTGGCCGGCTCCATCACCGGCATTGTCGACCGGAAGGACCTGCTCGACGGCAGTCGGGTGAAGGTGGGCGATGCGCTTGTCGGACTCCCCTCCAACGGCCTTCACACCAATGGATACTCTCTGGCTCGCAAGGTCCTCCTGGACCTTCTCGGGCTGAAGCTCAACGACCGACCGGCGGGACTTGGCACAACTGTCGGCGCCGAACTTCTCAAAGTCCACCCGAGCTACCTACCGGCTTTCGAGAAGATTCATAAGATGAAGGGCAAGCCACTCCATGCAGCGGCACACATCACCGGCGGTGGACTGATCGACAATCTTCCGCGAATTCTCCCAAAGGGTTGCGACGCAGTGATCGATCCCCGCTCATGGAAAGTCCCTGTGATCTTCGGAATCATAGGGCGTGGCGGAAACGTCGATCCGCTCGAGATGTATCAGGTTTTCAACATGGGAATTGGCATGGTGCTTGTCGTTCCCGGCAAGGAGGGCTCCTCCATTGCGAAGAAACTCGGGGGAAAAATCATCGGCCAGGTCACCAAGGGAAGCGGTATCGTGCGCTTCGTCCCCGAACCTGGGAAATAAGAGGTCCCGGCATGAACGAGGAATCCCAAAACCAGCCAAGTCGTCGGAAGGCTCTCGGCGTGGGATTGGGAGCAGGCCTCCTCGGCGCCGTCGCACTGGCCGTGCGATACGGTTGGCGCAATACCCTGCGCAGTATCATACCGGATGCCATCTCACCGGCGGTCTTCGCAACCCGCGTAGCCGAAACCTCGGCCGGTGAGATCGTCTACCATACCGCCGACAGCCAGTTTCCAGGACAGCCTCTCCTCTTTCTGCACGGTGTCTTCCCAGGCGCCTCTTCCTTCGAGTGGTCGAAGATCTACCCCCGCTTCGCCGAGACGTGGAGGGTGCTTGTTCCCGATATGATCGGCTTCGGAGAATCGCAGCGCCCCTCACCTTCGCCGACGGCGGAGGAACAGGTCCGCTCGATCGCAGAATTTCTGGATGCCACCGTCCCTGGTCAGGCGTCCGTGATCATCGCCTCGGGATTGAGTGCGAACATCGCCCTGCTTTTTGCCGCTCGCCATCCGGAGAAAACCGTAAAACTCATTCTCTGGATGCCAGACGTGGCACTGGGGAAGGCCAATCCCTCGCGGGGATGGCACCGTCTCGGCTGGTTCCCGAGAATGGCGCGTCTTGTCTACCGCTACCAACTCTCCACCGATTCCTTCCTTAGGGCCTGGTTGCTACGCTCGGGATTCGTCGCGGAGGGTCCCGGATTCGAGGAGTCGGTCAGCGTCATCACCTCGACTGCCCAACAATATGGCGTGGAACATGCCTTCCTGGCCCAATCGTCGAAAGCCTATTGGCGGAGCCTGCGCACAGGACTTCGCAACCTAGCGTCACCTGTCTCAGTGCTTCTAGCCAACCGATCGGATAAGGATTCCTCGGCGGCGATCAATGACCTGCGCCCACTTGTGATGCGGTTTTCCATCGTTGAGGTGACAGCTCTTGGCGCCCTGGCACCGCTTGCCGAACCCGAGAGCGTGGCGGTCGCTCTTGAGAGGGAACTGGAAACGCCCACTCAGTCCGAAACCCTGGGCGGCAACATAAATTGATTGCACCATCGGGAGGCGAAACCTCACCATTCCCAATTCAGTGAACGTTTCCGATCTTAGAGAAATCCTCCAGTATGTACCCCGCTTCCGGGAGAGGATTTTCGTGATCGCGGTCGACGGGGCCGTGGTGGCTTCGGACAACTTTCCGAACATCCTTCTCGACCTTGCCGTGCTACGCTCTCTCAGCGTTCGGGTGGTCCTTGTCCACGGGGCAAGCTACCAGATCGAAGAGCTTGCAAAAAAACGCGGTGTTCCCGTTACCAACAGTGATGGCACCGGCATCACCAATGACTCCACTCTGGAGATTGCGATCGATGCGGCCATCAGGCTGACCAACGGGATCATGGAAGGGCTTTCGGCGGTCGACCTACGAGCTGCCTATGCCAATGCGATCATCGCTCATCCAGCCGGCATTCTCGGGGGCACAGACCAGCTCTTTACGGGACGGGTAGAGAGAATCGACAACCATGCCCTTGAACTTCTCCTCAAGGAAGGGATCATTCCCGTCATCCCTCCGCTGGGCTTTGACGGTGAGGGTCGAACCTACAGGGTGAATTCCGATGGCATTGCGCTGGAAGTGGCGGAAGCACTCCATGCTGCCAAGATCATCTTTCTTGGGGAGGACGAGGTGGTGGGAGGAACCAATCCTTTACCAAGACAGCTTTCCATCGACGAGTCTGAGGAGCTGATCAAGAAACTAAAGGCTGCTAATGGCCCCTCGGGACTTATTTCTAAAATCGAATGTGCCGCACGTGCCTGCCGTGGCGGCGTCCCGAGGACACACTTGCTCGACGGTAGGATCAATGAGGCCTTACTGACCGAGATCTTCAGTCACGAGGGATCGGGAACGATGATCTACTCCAATGAGTACCAGCAGATCAGACGCATCTTCAAAAAGGATGTCCGGGCCGTCATGTCGCTCATCCGGCAGTCGGTCGAGGACGAGGAGATCTCTCGTAGGACTCGGGCCGATATCCTTTCACGGATCGAGGATTACTGGATTCTGGAAATCGACCGGACGCCGATCGCTTGCGTGGCTCTTCATGTGGACAAGGAGAACTCCCTTGCGGAGATGGCCTGTCTTTATGTCAGCAAGGCTCATGAAAACAAGGGATTCGGCAAGAAATTGATGGCCTTTGTAGAAAACCTAGCCAAGGAAAAGGGGGTTGAGCGGATCTATGCACTCTCGACCCGTGCGATGAATTATCTTCAGCAGAAGGGTGGCTACACCGAGACCGATCCAGTCATCCTGCCCGGAGAACGACGCCTCCGGTATGAGGGAAGCGGCCGGAATTCCAAGATTCTGGTGAAGCAGCTTCGCCCGAAAGGCGCCTGATTCCTTGGGACCTCGGCCTGGTGATCCCCTCGCATCTTACAGCTTTTGCGTCGGCCAACGCCTCCTGCAGCATGGCTCGCATGCCCGTATCATTCCTTATCGACGCGGTCGTTATCCTGATCTACTTCGGAGCGATCATCGGTATCGGTCTTCGGGCGGGTCGAGGAAATACAAGTCTTAAGGAGTTCGCGCTCGGGGGTCGCTCAATTCCTTGGTGGGCGGTACTGGCCTCAATTGTGGCCGCTGAAACCAGTGCCGCAACCTTCCTTGGCACACCGGCGGAGGGATATAAGACGCGTGCCTTTTTCTACGGTCAACTGGCGATCGGCACGGTTATTGCGCGCGTGGTGATCGCCTTCACCTTCATCGGTCCCTATTACAAGTATGGAGTCGAGAGCATCTACGAGTTCCTGATGGTTCGCTTCGGTCCCTGGACGAAGAATATGGCAAGCGCCATCTTCCTCTTTACCCGAGTGCTGGGAATCGGGGTGCGTCTTTATCTCGGCGGCGTGATCCTAGTCGTGCTCCAGCGCCACCTCTTCCCGGAGATCCCGGTGACACTCGGAACCTATTTCTGGGGAATCCTTTTCGTGACGCTGGTCACCACGGCCTACACGATGGTGGGTGGGATCAAGGCCGTGATCTGGACCGACCTGATCCAGGCCACCCTGATGATCGGTTCGGTCGTATTCGTCCTTTGCTTCCTGCTCCACCAACTAGGAGGGGTAGGTGCGACAGGTCATCTGCTCGGCGGTTGGGATCATCTTCGCTGGATCCAGATAGGCTGGGACACCTCTCTCCCCTTCGGCAAGGCGCTCACTGGAATGCTGGAAGAGCCCTATACGATTTTTGCAGCCGTCATCGGCTCCACCTTTTTCACGATGGCTACTCACGGCACTGACCAGGACATGGTCCAGCGCCTGCTGACCGCCCCTGACATAAGACGCTCACGCCTTTCACTGATTGTGAGCGGTTTGGCAGACATTCCTATTGCTCTGGCATTCCTGGGAGTCGGCATCCTGCTGGCTCTCTACTATGCGGGACCGGGAGGAGGAGCTCCGCAAATCCCTGACAATGAGATTTTTGCGGATTTTATTGTGGGAAATCTTCCGACCGGACTCCGGGGACTCATCATTGCGGGGGTCTTTGCCACCATGATGGGGTCCACCTCGGCTGCGCTCAATGCACTCGCCACCAGTTTCACCGCCGATTTCTATCTCCCATATTTCAATCCCGGAGCCGACGATCGGACAGCGGTACGCGCCGCTCGCATCGCCACCCTTTTCTTTGGAATGCTGATGGTCCTTATCGGAACCATGGCAGCCTACTCGGTGCTCCATGATCCACGCCTGACCATCATACCAATCGCGATTGGGATTCTCGGTTATACCTACGGAGCCCTCCTGGGGATCTTCCTGCTCGGAATGCTCTCCAAGAAACGGGGAAATGACCGAATGAATATCCTGGCCATGGCCGGGGGCATCCTAGCCGTGTTTTTTATGGGAAAGGTTCATCTCCCAGGCATCATCGATTTCGGACGCTGGATGCCAGCATGGTGGCCGGAGATCGCCTGGCCCTGGTACGTCCTGATTGGCTGTACCGCGACCCTTGCGTTAGCCACACCCTTTCGCCAACAACGAGAGAAGGAACCAAGTAGTTGAGCTCATGCCCGGGTCAAGGTTTTTCAGGTAGCTAGAAAAAATAAAAAAGGCCCATGGCAGGATTTCTGCTTGAGGGGGGGGAAGGGTGGCTTGCTAATCTGCTCCTCCCCCAAAATCTTTTCCCCTTACTTTGAACGCCCCTTTAACCAACAACTCGGAGCAATCTCTTCTTCCGACGATGACTCCCCTCACTAAGCTCTGGAAGAGCCTTGCCGACGTAATCCGGAGTCGGGTGAGCGCAGACAGCTTCGACCGCTGGTTCAGCAATGTTTCGGTGATCGCCGCATCGACAGATTCCGTGACTCTCGGAGTTCCTAATCCGATCCATCAGTTTTTCATCGAGAGCAACTATTCGAGCCTTCTCTCCTCCGCCCTAGAGGAAGTGCATGGCGGACCGCGGGAGCTCCTTCTGGAATGCACCCAAGAATCCAGCCAGGCACCCGTGGAAAATGTCGAAAATATCGAAAATGAACTACCCCAGGCTCCTGACAGAGCCTCAGTAGCGATTTCTCAGCGCTCTCCTTCCGCAACCCCGGCAGCATCAGGAATGAATCCCTCATACACCTTCGAGAGCTTCATCGTCGGAGCAAATAACCAGTTTGCCCATGCTGCCTCTCAGGCCGTCGCCAACTCACCGGCCAGGACCTACAATCCTCTTTTTATCTACGGTGGAAGCGGCCTAGGAAAAACCCACCTACTCCAGTCGATTGGTCATCACATCCTCTCGATTAAGAAGAATGCCCGAGTCGTTTACCTTCGAAGCGAGCAGTTCACCAACGAGTTCATCGATGCTATCCAGAACAACGCACTTGTGGGTTTTCGCAAGCGCTACCGTCAGGCCGACATCCTAATGATCGATGACATTCAGTTCTTTGCTGGTAAGGAGCGCTCCCAGGAGGAGTTTTTCCACACGTTCGGAGCCCTCCATGACGGGCACAAGCAAATTATTCTCTCCAGCGACAGGCCAGCCAGCGAGATCTCAAACCTGGAACAGCGTCTTGTCTCACGTTTCGAGTGGGGCATGACGGCGGAGATCCAACCGCCTGATATGGAGACCCGCATTGCGATTCTTCAGGGAAAGGCTTCGCGGATGCATATCGAGATCGAGCAATGGGTCCTCGAATTTCTAGCTGACAAGATTCGCAGCGACATCCGTCGTCTCGAGGGTGCGCTCATGCGAGTCGCAGCTTACAAGTCACTGAGTGGTCAAGCGCTCACCACCGATGCCTTGGAACACCTTCTGCGCGACGTCCTTCAGGAACAGGCTCGCAAGGCGGTCACCATCGATCAAATTCAGAAGAAGGTTGCGGAACACTTCGACATTCGTCTGGCCGACATGACCAGCAAGAAGCGGACCGCCAGCATCGCCTACCCGCGTCAAGTCGCCATGTATCTGGCTAGAGAGATGACCCCCTCTACTTTGGTGGAGATCGGCGGCGCCTTCGGCGGCAAGGATCACGGCACCGTTATCCATGCCTGCAAGCTTGTGAAGGCCCAGATGGAGAAAGACTCCAAGACCCGACATCTTGTGCGTCTTCTGGACCAACAGCTCCAGCGGTAGTGGTTTTAGGGCATTATTCGGGCTTTTCTTCAGAGAATCGCTTTGACAGGTGACCCCTTCGGAAACTATGCATTTGTTTTGCCCATAGTGGCCCTTTACCCATCACTTTATCCATGAAACTAACGGTCACCAAGCAAGCCCTTCTCGACGGCCTCCAGCGCATCCAGAACATCGTCTCCAACAAGGTTACGCTGCCTGTTCTCTCGAATGTGCTGCTCGAAACGACAGAGACCGGCCTACGGCTCACGGCCACGGATCTCGACGTAAGTGTCCGCACGGAAACCCCTGCCTCCATCGAGAAGGCCGGTGCCACCACACTGCCTGCCAAGCGCCTCCTCTCTATCATTCGAGAACTTCCCGCCGAAGAGATCGAATTGGAAACCGATTCCAAGAACATCACTTCGATCCGCAGCGGGGCCAGCTTCTTTAAGGTATTCGGTCTCTCCAAGGAGGAATATCCAGCTTTCCCATCGTTGGAGGAATCCCGCGGTTTTTCCATGAAACAGGGCGATC
The DNA here is from genome assembly GCA_903919105.1 of uncultured Spartobacteria bacterium. The sequence goes on from CAIXGT010000227.1 coordinate 9,217, forward strand.
TCAAGGAAGGCCTCAAAAAGACCTCCTATGCCATCTCACTCGACGAAACACGCTATGTCCTCAACGGCATCCTCTTCTCCTTCCGCGACGGACGTCTGACGCTGGTTGCCACTGATGGCCGTCGCCTTGCGCTCTGCGATGCGGAACTCGGTGAAATCAAGTACCCAGCCGGTCATGAGCGCGACTTCATCGTGCCCACCAAGGCAATCGGGGAACTTCAACGCCTGCTCGTCGACGACAAGGAGGTTCGTTTGCACATTGGGGACAACCTTGTTGCCTTCGATCTCGGCACCACAGTCTTGGCCACCAAACTCGTGGACGGAACCTATCCGAATTATCGTCAGGTCATTCCCGGTGAGGCCAAGGAACGCGTCTCCCTTGAGCGCGAAACCCTGCTCCAGTCGGTACGTCGTGTTGCCCTCCTCAGCAGCGACAAGAGTGGTTCCGTCCGGCTCAACTTCACCAAGAACAACCTCGATATCACCTCCAACACCCCCGAAGTCGGAGAGGCTAAAGAGTCTCTTGCTGTCGCCTACAAGGGACGCGATCTCTCGATCGCCTTCAATCCCGAGTTTGTTATCGACCCGCTCCGTAATCTCTCCGACGACACCATCGCCCTCGAGTTGATCGACGAGATGAGCCCTGGCGTCATCAAGATCAATTCGGCCCAGCGTTTCCTCTACGTCATCATGCCGATGCGCGTCTCCGTCTGAGGTGACTGCGAAGCCCAGTCTCACCGACACCGCGGCGCGTGCGGGAGTTCTAATTCCGCGCTTAAAACTCTGTGCGCTCTGTATCCTCCTGCTGGCGATCGCCGGTTGCGAGACTCCGATTGTCTATCAATCATCTCAGGATCGGGCAGTGATCACCGCGGCGATCGCTAAGGAAGCCCCTGGAAATTACTTCGTCGGTCGTCGATTCTACAAGGTCGACTACAAAATGTGGGGATGGCTCAGAAAGCCAGGGGAACCTTGGAAACAGTCACAGCTTGTCATGTTCAACGAGCAGAAGAAACTGGCTCCTGATCGTGAGCAAAAGAAGATCGGATCGGATAACAACTACGAGTACAAACTCAATGGATATCTCTCGGGTGAAAAAGTCTATGAACCCGCCAGCGACAGCTTCTATCCTGAATTCGTGCTGACGGGAGCCACTCTCATCTCTACCAATGCACCGCTCATTTTTCCTGATCGGCGCTCGATTGATCCTGCGATCCGTCTGATCGGGCCTCCACAATACTGAGCACTGGGGGATAATCCCCTCAGGACAACTGCTTCATCCTTTCAAGGATGCCCGTCGTGGAACGTCCGGGCACCAGTTGTAAAAGACTGATCTCTACACCCGCTTTTTCCAGCGCGGCACGCTCGCCGGAATCAAGCGTCTCGAGCGTATAATCGCCCCCCTTGGCATAAATAGCCGGCCTCAGGAGATGGATCACGTCAGTCATCCGCTTGCCGGAGAAAATCGTAACATGATCGACACAGCGAAGCGCCGCCAGCACCTCGGCCCGATCTAGTTCCCCATTAAGTGGACGGTCTGTTCCTTTGAGTTCACGCACCGAGGCGTCGCTGTTCACCGCCACGATCAGGGCATCCCCGCACCCACGAGCCTCTTCCAGATAACGGACGTGTCCCGTATGCAGGAGATCGAAACATCCGTTGGTGAGCACGAGCTTCTTACCCCGCGCAGCATACTCCGCACCAAGGGCCGCCAGCTCATCGGAAGAAATAAGTCGATCCATCGGCTTATGGGAAACCGAGCCTAAGACCGAGGAAAGAAGATTCTCAAATTTCGTTATCCAAAGATGAAAAATTCCCTAAAGGGGGAATTTAGGTCAGTTGACAGGAGCGAAAGATCCGTTTGGCAGCATCCGGAAGAGCTGCTTACCCCTCGGATAGGAGGGAGCATAGTTTCCATCGGGCTGCTGCACATAGTTGATCTTGGCAGGAATGAAGCTATCGCCCGAGCGGACATAGAGTTGCTGATTGGTCTGCTGAGGTGTTCCACCACCGGAACCGCTGGATTTGGGAATAAAGGCATTGATCGCCTGAGAGCCAATGCTGCCCGCTCCAGCGGAAATAGCTCCGGCGGCCACAGGATTCACCCCACCCATAAGCGCGCCTGTACCCGCACCGATGGCAGCAGCAGACAAGCCCTGTACCACAGCAGCTCCAGTCGGGGTCATAACCTGACGGGTTTGTCCATTAGGGCCGACTTCGGTGGTGCACCCGCTGGCGAAGAGAGTGGTGATGATGGCAGCACGGAGGAGTGGGAAAGTTTTCATGCAACTTAATTATCAAATAGCGCATTCAAAAAGCAATCGGGTTTATGGCTTAGGTCCACTGAGATTCACTTCAATGGATGAATCGAGGGGGCCGTCTCCTTGGCCCATAATAGCTTTGAATCGGGCCAGCGCTTAGCCTCCAGATCACTCCAGTAGAGATAAGAGACCCCAAGAGAGCGGGCTTTTTCAGACCAACCAGGCTCTCCCATCATGATGCTGTTCAGTACGGTCAAACGACTCTTGTAATCCAAGCCATGGCTCCAGAGATGGCCTTCGTAGCCGCAGACAACAGGATGTCCGAGCATCAGCACCGGGTGATTGTATTCGGGTGCGCAGGCGATAACCGCATCGGGAACAACCTTTCGTAAGATCCATGCAGTCTGATCCAAAGTGCTTCGCTTGATGAGTTCGTAGCCCTGGTGCCCATCCAATCCGGCTAGCAGAGTTACGGCACCCGATCCGAACAATAATACTAGCACGGAAAGCCGTAGCCAGAGAGGCCTTGAACACAGTAAGACACTCCAGAGATAGGGAATAGTCACAAGCCACGACCAGAGCATCAGCTTCATATTATCCCAGGGCCACGGGGCAAACCTGATGAGCATGCAGAGCACGAAGACAAAGACCGCGGGCCAGACAAAGGCTCTTGCCTCCTCATTACCTCCTCTCTTAGCAAGCATGAGAGAGAGGAACAGACAGAGTGGCAGGGTGATGCCGAAATTCCAAAACCAGAATCCAACGGTTCCGTCTCCCATCCATCCGGGGGCCCATCCGAGCGAGTGAACCGCCGAGGGACCTCCGGCACCGCTTGTTACCAGCCATCCAGTGAACGCCATCGCGGGCCATGCGAACAGAGCCAATCTTATCATCTTAATACGCGAGGTAGGGGCGAGAACAGCAAGTCCCGTCATGGCAACGCCCAGAAACAGAGCAGCATGGATGCTGAAGAGAGGGATTACACCCAGAAGCAGAGCCTGGACAGATGACGGTAAGATTATATTTTCAGACTTACCGAATGTCTCCTCCCTCCATGCAGCCAAAAGGAGCAATCCTGCTGGGAGGGCAAAAAGAAATCCCCGTTGGGTGACAAAGAGGGTGAGGAAGAGGTTCTTCCATTCACTCACGGCATCTGGATCGGCACCCCAAAAAAGCACTATTCCGGCAACACCCCCATTAAAGAGTAGTGCGGCAAGCGCCACGGCCCCCCCCCAGCGCCATAGAGCATGCCCAGTGAGCGTCGCTCCGAGGATTCCGCACCAGAGCAACCCCATCTCAGGATGTATCCCGATACGCTCCAGCAATGCATTGAAGAGATCGGCTCCGAGGGGATAGCGGAGAGGATCTCCCACTAGGATCGGGCTCTGCGGCCACCAATGGGTGGTGGAGGCAAAGTGATTAATAAAGGTAAGATGTAGCGAAAGGTCGCCGAGGTTATTCGGCGAAAGCACCTTCCAGGAGTCACCGTCCGCGATGATCAGCCAGAAGAATGCTCTGGCCGAAGCGCATGCAAACACGATGATCATGACCCAATCCCAAAACAAGAGACGAGGGCCGGATGAGGATGGTGTTCCCCTGAAAACAATCGCTGCCGCGAGGATGCCTGAAAGAAGAGCGCACCATGTCACGGCTCCGTGAAGCCCCGCATTCATCCAGGCCAAGAAAACGGCTGTAACCACCGAGGTGGCCACACCTGAAAGGATCGCCGCTGGAGTTCTCAATGGTTGGGTGAAGGAGAAGGTGAGGCAGTAACCTTCGCCGGCTTGGCGGCTGATGGAAGGACCCGTTCTGGCTTTCCACCTTCCTGAGAGAACCACGGCACAAAAAGCGTCTCACGGAACCAGACCGTACATTCCTCCATGGAATCTCGCAGATGAAAGCTCCGCCGAAGATAGGGTTCCCGAAGCCGCCCCTCAATCACCTTCTGCTCAGCGGTTAAGGCCACGATAAAATCCCCGTCAAGTACGGCTGGCATATCCTCCTTGCCGTAATAGCCGATTCGGGGGAAGTCGCCTAAGATCCAGGGAAGCGGGTAGTAGCTCTCCAACATGATCTGGCCGCTCAACGCATGATTTCTGGGATCAAGCTTGGCCATCCCCAGCACGGGATCCGTGACGACCCTAATCTCCGGTATGGTCTGCACATAAACATACGACTCGGAAGGGTCGGCAAAGTGACGAAAATTCAACCTCAAGGTGACTAGGAGCGATGCCGTAAGGAGCAATATTGCAAGCAAAGCAGCCAGCCAGCGAAAGCGGACTTTTCCCCATAGTTCATCAACACCGCATCCGAAAAGCAGGAGGAAGGGCCAGAGAATTGAAATGATACACCAGGGTGTCTTGTAGGGGACGATCGAGTAGGCGATCAGAACGCCCAGTCCATAGATTGCCAGATAACGCTGCTGGGCCGGAGCTTGCCAGGCCAGACGGAGCACATAAATCAATCCCACCAGGGTCGGCCACTCATAGTGTGCCATCAAGGCAGGCCAATACCAGTTCAGGAAAGTGAAGTGGCCGATCTGGTAGTCCGTCTTCACATGGCCACCGGCACCGGTGCCTGTTTGGAACCACTTGATATAGGCTTTGAAGAAATCGATGACCCCATGCCAGTTCATGAACGTGCCCGAATAGAAAAAAACCAACACCAGAACTGAGGCTGCGTAACACTTGAACAGATCTCGGCTACTCCATTCCTGCTTGGCAAGCGGCATTGCCGGACGCGAAGGAACAATCCGCTGCCAAAGCTTCAGACATACTGCCGCGAGCGCAAAACAAACCAGATGGATCACCGCCGTCTCTTTGAGTAGCAGCAGTAATGTTACTCCCGTAGCCGTGATCGCGAGATCACGGCTGCGACCAGATTTCCAAAGCCCAAGAAGCCCCAGAGCCGTGATCATTAAGGAAGCAACGAACCATGATTCATGGATCGCATAGCGCCCATAAAAAACGGCTGCGGGTGAGACTGCTAAAGCCAGCGCTCCTAGGCGCGCGGCAGTCGATCCAAAGAAGCGGCCGAAGCGAAGCGCCATCCAGACCGAGACGATGCTTGCGAATACAGCCGGTAGACGGAGAACCCAGAGATTCCTGCCCAAAAGCGAAAGGAAAACAAATAGCACGTAGAAGTAGAGGGGACCGTGATAATTCTCCGAATCATAGCGGTAGAATCCCGATACCTTCATCTGGTCGACAAACCATCCGTTGATCCCCTCGTCAAAATGAGCAGGCTTCAGATCAAGGGCCCAGAGCCTCAGGAGGGCAGCCAGAAGAATTATGACTACATCGAGAAGAATTCCACTGCCAACAAGAGCAAGGAGTGTCTTGACGCTGGAGTCACTTCGGCGAATCTGCATTCAGACCAAGTAAACGTACCCTGAGGAATGAATCAAGATCGCCCAGCCCTCTCCGTTGTCATTCCAGCAAGGAACGAGGAAAAACGTCTCCCAAAGACACTGGAAATGATCCGGGATTGGACTCTCAAATCGGGACGACGGACGGAGGTGATCCCGGTAGTCCAGGGGCATGACCGCACCGCCGAAATCGTCGAAGCGGCGGCGGCGAAGGATCCGGATCTGCGCCCGATTATCCAGCATTCCGGCGAAGGAAAAGGCATGGCAGTACGGCTCGGCATCACTGCAGCACGAGGATCGATCATTCTCTTTACCGATGCCGACCTAAGCGTCCCGGTGGAGTGCTTGGAGGAGCTTGTGCGCATGATGGAAGCCCACCCCGAGCTAGACGTCCTCCTAGGTAGCAGACGACTGCCGGACAGTAGGATCACAATCGCACAACCTCCCATGAGACAGATGTCCGGCAAGGCCTTTAATCTGGCACTGCGCCTAGGAGGATTGACCCGCTTTTCCGATACACAGTGCGGTTGCAAACTCTTCCGTCACAACGCAGCAAAGGAGATCTTCGCTAAATCGGAACTGAATGGATTTGCCTTCGATGTGGAGATTCTGAACATCGCGGAACATCTGGGTTGCCGAATGGAGGAAGTTCCTGTGACCTGGGCGGATGTCGGCGGATCTAGGGTTTGGTTGCCCAGAGATGGATTCAGGGCGCTTCGAGATGCATGGTCGCTTAGGAAGCGCTTCGGTGGCTGACCCTATGAAATGACAGCCGCCTCGAGAATTTCTGATGCTGTCTTGAAGTGCATCTTGGCAACCTTGGGAAGCATTCCGGCACCGTACATTCTGATCACTTCTGCAGCGGCACTCTTCACCTTAGCCGAGACACCTTTAGCCAGAGTGATCTCAAGATCCTTGCCATGCTTGTCTAGCCAGTCGATGAAACCCTCCCGGGCTATTATCGATGCAGCGGCAACGGCGTAGTCGCTCTCCGCCTTCGTGCGTTGATCAAGCTGAATTTTACTACCTTTTTCGAGCAGCGCTTTCTCTAGCACCCGCGCATCGGCGAATTTATCGGAAAGCGCACGGCGGCACTCCGGAACCCGGGTACAAAGATTCTCGATAATGCGGGCATGGCCCCAGGCGAGCAGACGGTTAAGGTTCCCGATCTTTGTGTAGAGCTGGTTGTACTTTTCGGGGCCGATCACAATGATTTCCGAGGGAGCACCCGAATTCCGAATCACCTGGGCAAGTTCCCGGATCTTCTTGTCCGTTCCGACCCCCTTGCTGTCACGGATGCCCGCATCGCGCAGATGCCGCGCTAAATTACCGTCGACATAGACCCCCGCAATCACCAGGGGCCCAAAGAGATCCCCTTTACCGCTCTCATCGATGCCGAAGTGAGGGGCGAATTGCTCAGGCTCGTGCAC
>CAIXGT010000228.1 GCA_903919105.1 uncultured Spartobacteria bacterium
GTCTGCAGCTAGAAATCGACGAGATTCCGGATCCCGTAGAAGCGATTTTTTATGTGCCGCCGTTACTAGCACCCCAAGCTGTCACGACAACGCAAACAAATGCAGTGCAGCCATGAAGATCCTCCCTCTGCAACGAACCTCCGCAATGGCCTTACCAATGGTTCTCTGGAGCATCGCCTTGCTCACGGGTATCGTCCTGCTTTTAGCCGGAATCATCGAGGGATGGATCACCGAGGAGACACATTCCGGAAAACTCTTTCAGGCCCGCGAGCAGGCCTTGTCGGGGGTAGCTGTCGCCATGAACCCCGGGGTGTTCCCTGGAGACCCGCTCTTAAATCAGTTCTCCAAGGACAAGAGCGAAGGCTATCAGGTTGTGATCAAAGATGAGTCAGGACTGATCAATCCGAACTACTACCTCGCGCAGACCCCTGATCAGCGCTCGACGCTTGGCCAACTCTTCACTGCCTGGAAACTCGATAAAAACAGCTCAGATACAGCCACTGACGGTCTCTACGACTGGCAAAGCCAAAGTCCCTTCCGGTCGCTTCATGGCGCGAAAAAAGAAGAGTATGAAGCCGCCGGAATGTCGGGACTCCCTCCGGGATTTCCGTTTGCCTCTTCCGAAGAGATGGAGCTGGTGATTGGGTTTGATCCGGTCGTGCAGGCAAAGCCGGACTGGATCAGCTACTTCACCACCTACTACAACGGTCCTGTGAACATTCTTCGGGCACCGAAAAACATCCTGGTAGAACTGCTCGGCCTGCTTCCCTCCCAGGCGAATGCCTGGATAGCCCTGAGAGCCGGCAAGGATGGAATCGAAAACACAGCAGATGATCTTCACCCGACCGACATCACCAACGCCATCAGCTTGATGGGAGTCAATGGAGCGCAGGGAGCCGTTATTGCAAAAATCTGTACGATTACGGGTTCTGTGCGACGGATCGAGAGCACCGGCTTCTGCAACGGGGTGAAGCAAAGAATCACGGTGATTGCACCCGCGGACTCAACACAAAGTCCCCAAGGTGCAAGCTCTGTGCTAGGGTGGTCCGAGCAATAATTCTGCCATGGATCCATCATCCGCAATCCTTATCCCGGAGACTCCTTTGACCGATAAGGCCAAGGGAGGGAAATCTCTTTTATCCAACGGGAAAGAACGCTCAGGAGGCACTGTGATCGAACGTCCGGGAGCCGGACCCGGCATCTGGGAACGCTGGTATCTTCCCGCGCAGGGAAGCCCGGAAATTCTTAGCGATGAAGAGGCCCTTCCAAAAAAATCTTTAAGGGTGATGGCTCTGCCCTCATTGTCCCTTTTTTCCTGGCCACTCTGGATCGCAGCGGAGGGAGAAAGCCGTGATCTCGTCAAGATGGAGCTGGCCGGCAGGCATCTCCTCAAACGAGGAATGGAGGAGGAATTGACCGCCATTCCGATTCTTCAACTCGGGGAGCGCCGACTGGTCCTGGCCGTGGCTACAGAGGAACCATTTCCCGAGGAGATGATGCCAGATAATTGGAAAAATTCCGTACGCTTTGAGATTTCGGCTCGTCTCCGGGGTCCCGAGGCAAAGCCCGATATGATTCTGTGGCAGGAGCAGGGCGTCATTCAGGCCGCTTATTACCGTGACGGACAAACAGTCTGGTTCTGCGCCGTCCGTCCCGGACACTGCGGATCAACATTGCGACGCGCCTCGGTGCGACTTCTTTCAGAGGGCATCCTGGGTCATCTTCCATCCACGATTCTCCTTCAGGAGATATCGTTGGAAGCACGTCTCTTGTTGACCAAGGAACTCGCCGCCAACTTTCCCCAAGCCAGCATCTCCACGCCTCAGGAAGTCACTCCTCCCTCACTTCCACCAACACCGATCGACCTCACTCCAACGGGGGCGCGACAGGAGAGGCTTTTTAAACAACGCAGTGAACGACTCCTCTCCATCGGTTCCGTGGCAGCCCTCCTCTACCTGTTGCTCTTGGCTTGGGGGTCGGGAGATCTCTTGATCCGGCAGGCTGCTTTAAAGCGTATCCGGAGGGAAATTGCGGGCATCGAGGCTCCGGCCCTCCAAGCAAAACAGGAATCGGAGCGCTGGAATGCCCTGCGCCCCGCTGTGGATCCAAGCACGTATCCCCTGGACCTTCTGGCCGCCGTGTCAGCCCCGACCGAAGGGGGAAAAGTGCGTCTCACCAACTTTAACTTAGAGCATGATCACCTCCTGATCTCGGGCGAGGCAACCGATGTCATCCAGGCCTACGCCTTTATCGAGCAACTCAAGAAAAACCCGCTGCTCCAGGAGTACGACTGGACGTCGGGCCAGCCCCAACTGGCGGGGAAGAACAGTGTTAAGTTTGATATGGAGGGGACTCGTCAAGGTCCACGCCAAAACCTCCCATGAGAACCCTGGCTCCCAACGAAAAAACCCTTCTCCTGCTGTTATGCGGCGCACTCTTTGTTGCCGTAAACATGGCAGGCATCCGATCATTTCTAAAAGCCAGGGACGGCTTGCGGAAGGCCATCGTGACTGGAACATCGGAATTGACCCTGGACAAAAATTGGGTCGCGGTCGGCAGTTCGTTGGCTCCTGCCGATAACTGGATTAACTCTCACCCGATGCCGCGCTTTCTGCCCGATGAGGCCAGTTCACAGCTTCTGAAGTCGGAACGGGACGAAGCTGAAAAAGCGGGTCTGAAGGTGACCGAGGAGAATCTTTTGCCAACTCAGGATACCAAATACGGCCCGACAGTTGCCGTCTCAGTAAAAATAACGGGGCCCTTCGAGGGAGTTGTCAGGATGCTCTTTGCCCTGCAATCCCCCACGGCATGGCGCACCGTTGAGAAATTGACATTGAAGAGCGACGCCCAGCCCCCCAATGTCGTCGCCGACCTTGAGTTGCATCAATATTTTCAACCTTTTGCCAGTCCGGAATCTTCACCGAAACCAACTCACCCATGATCCTCAGAATGCATATCAGGCTTTCCGGGAAGCCATTTAACAGGACAGGGGTGTTCCTAATGGCGCTTTCAGGCTTCTTATTGCCTCTCGTTTCTGCTTCAGAGACCCTGGGCAGTTCCGTCGCTCCCTCCCGGAATGCCTGGGAAAAGCCTCGCGATCTCTCCTCCTTCCAGCAGTTGCTCAAGCGCTCCCCCTTTTCACTTCCCACAGCGGAGGAAAGTTCGCCTCTAGCAGATCGCTATGCCATGACAGGCATCGTCAATATCAATGGAGAGGAACAGATCTTTGTCTTCGACCGCACCGACCAGAGCCGTGAACTCATCGGTAGAAAGCCAAACACAAAAAACATGTCCCTTGTTTCGTTGATCCGGGACGGCAATACCGTTCCTCAGAAGGCCAGCATCTTGGTGGGCAGTGAAACGGGTACTATCGGCTTTCTGGAATCAACTCAGCAGAAAGGAGTGCCTCCTGCCCAAGCCATTCCGGGTTCCGTGTCGGCGGGCATTCCCGGACTCCAAGGCACTCAACCCGGAGTACACCTGCCTCAGTTGCCTCCGCTACCTCAACTCCCGGGAGCCTCTCAATCCCAACAAATACCCCAAGGGGGCCAGCCTGGACAGGGACGCCGCATCATCCGCAGGCCCGTCATTACGGCGCCACAGCCCCAAAACGCCAACCCATGATCTCCCTGCTCCGCAGCATCAAACCAACCTTTCTACTGCTGCTCTTTTTCTGGGGCATTCTGGGAAACGTGAGCAGAATCGTTGCACAACAACCGAGTGCAAATCTCCCGTCCACGCCCGCAGCAGCTAACGCCTCATTACCGACACCAAGCGCGGAAGAGGGTATTTCGATTCAATTTCCACACACCTCCGTTGCCGAGGTTCTCACGGTCTACGAGAAACTCACTGGCAAGCGCTTGATCCGTGATTCCAATCTGGCGGGACCTGAGCTCTCGATCATGGTCGCGGACCCGATCCCCCGGAAAGAGGCGATCTCATTGATCGAAAGCTCACTCCTGCTCAACGGCTACACCGTTGTTCCCGTCGATGAGAAAACCGTGAAAATCCTGGGCCCCAGCCGTCCTCCCCGCAGCGAGGGACTCCCCCTCTATTTGGAAGAATCCCAACTCCCTCAGGATGGAGACAAGATTGTTAGCTTTTACAAGCCATTGCAGTTCCTATCCCCTGCCGAGGCGACCTCCATCATCGATGGCGTTGTCCAAAGAAACGCCTACGGCGCGATTGTTCAGATCCCCAATGCAAGCGCGATTGTCATCACCGACAAGACCCCGATTATCCGCAAGGCGATTGCCATTCTGGCGGTCGTGGATCATGAACCTAGCCAGATCATCACGGAGTTCGTGCCTCTTCAGCGGGCCAACGCCGAGAAGATCGTCGAGACGCTAAACCAGATGTTCGGCAGCAGTTCCTCCGGCGGAGGCGGGGCTTCAACTCCTCCTCAGGGAGCCCAAGCGACTGCCGTCTCAGGGGGAGGTGATGCTCATCTTCTGAGCGGCAAGGCACAGTTCATCGCCGATAAGCGGACCAACAGGGTTCTGATGATCGTGAAGGCCGAAAACTACAAGTACCTCAGGGAACTCATCGATAAACTGGATCAAGCCGTGGAGTCAGCCGAACCACTGGTTCGCCCCCTGAATTACATCTCGGTCAACGATCTGTTCCCGGTCCTTGTGGATATGCTCA
>CAIXGT010000229.1 GCA_903919105.1 uncultured Spartobacteria bacterium
ACTTGGAAAGGCATGCCCGTCTTGACTCCCTGTCGGGAACCCAGATTTGCGACGACTAAGGAAAGATCGGGTTTTACATCCACAACAGTACCTGTCGTAAGATCGACTCCTGATGCTGCAGGAAGCTCCTTCTGGCGGTTAAGGAAGGCGGAGCTGGATCGGAGCACTTCCTCGACCTTCAGGCGGGCCTTTGGGTCAATGCCTTCGGACCTCTTGAGCAGTTCCATAACCGATTCGGTCATGGCGCTCAACTGGTCACGCGAAGCATCATACTGATGTTGGAGAAGACGCAGGTCACGGACAGCAGCGAGTAAGCGCGCGCGAAGATTTTCTGTCTCCTTGTCGGCAGGAGCGATTCCCAGAGCTTCGATACGCTCGTTCAGTTCGTCGGATTTCCGCTTAAAGAGTTCGGACTCCCCGTTGGCAATCGCCAGACTCTCAGTGAGACCCTTGATCGAGGCCTCGGAAAGGATGAGTTTCTCACGAAGCGCATCGGAGGATCCACCGCCGTTAGCGTTCACATTCTGCGCAAGCGCGGCGGCAACCGGAAGCCCGAGCAGGGCAACGGCTGTCACAGCGGACAACTGGCAGGAATGGTGAATGGCAGACATCAGGTGGATGGTAGTAAAATCGTTACTTGGTGACCTTTGCGGTGTGTGAACCGTGCTTCTTGAAGATACGGGTCGGGGAGAACTCGCCGAGCTTGTGGCCGACCATGTTCTCAGTAACAAAAACCGGAATGAATGAACGTCCGTTGTGAACGTTGAAAGTATGTCCGACGAAGTCGGGAGTCACCGTGGAACGGCGAGACCAGGTCTTGATCGGCTTCTTGACATTGCCTTCGTTGAGTTTGTCGATCTTCTCGAGGAGTTTCCACTCCACGAACGGGCCTTTTTTGAGTGAGCGTGACATAGGAGATTATTTCTTTTTGCGGCGCTGGACGATAAAAGTGTCGCTCTGCTTGTGTTTGTTACGGGTCTTGAATCCCTTGGAGAGCTGTCCCCAGGGGCTCATCGGATGATGGCGTCCGCCACCGCCCTTGCTCTTGCCCTGACCGCCACCCATCGGGTGATCGACCGGGTTCATTGCCATACCGCGAGTCTGCGGGCGAATACCAAGCCAGCGCGAGCGTCCTGCCTTTCCGCTGACAACATTCATGTGTTCGATATTGCCGACCTGACCGATGGTAGCGTAGCACTCTTCGTTGATGCGGCGAAGTTCTCCGGAGGCCATCTTAATGAGTGCATATCCGCCCTCTCGATTGCTCAAGATGGCCAGGGAACCGGCGCTGCGCACGATCTGTCCACCCTTGCCTGGGATCAGTTCCACATTGTGGATGGCGAGACCGAGAGGAATAGCCTTCAGAGGAAGGGCGTTACCGACATTGGGCTCGGCATTGTTGCCAGCTGAAACCTTGGCTCCTACCACAAGTCCTGCTGGATGGAGGATGTAAGCCTTCTCTCCATCCGGATACTGGATCAGGGCGAGACGGGCTGTACGATTTGGATCGTATTCCACGGCCACCACTTCGGCAATCGCGTCGCGGCGAAGGCGCTTAAAGTCGATGATACGGATCCTGCGCTTGTGACCACCGCCACGGTGACGGGCAGTCTTGCGGCCGTTGTTATTGCGACCTCCGGTGCGCTTCTTGCTCTCGGTGAGTGATTTCTCGGGCTTGCTCTTGGTGATCTCCTCAAAGGAAGGCAATGCCATGAAGCGTTGCGAAGGAGTCAGCGGGCGGAAAGTTTTCAGTGCCATGGTCGTATGCGGTGATGAGGTCTTCGGCTATCGGTTACGCGATGTCGATCTTCTCGCCTTGGGCAAGAGTGACGACGGCCTTTTTCCAGTGAGCACGGCGACCGAAATCGGCTCTACGCTCGCGCTTCTTCTTTCCCTCGACTTGAGCAGTGTTCACCGAACGTACCTTCTTCTTGAAGAGGGTCTCGATCGCATGCTTGATCTCAATCTTGTTCGCCGCTGGAGCGACGCGAAAGACGTACTTGTTAAGCTTCTCGGAAAGAAGGCTGGCCTTCTCCGTCACGAGGATGCTTTTGATGATGTCGTGTGCTTCTTTCATGACGTTAGCCTTGGAGGCGGTTTCCAAGGGCCTCGAGGGCGTCCTTGGTAATGATGATCTTGTCGAAAGCGAGGATGTTCTCGGTATTGACTTCGGCAGCGGTCATCAGAAGGTCTTTGGCGACATTACGACCGGCTAGGAAGGTCATGTCGTTGAAGGAAACCGCGATGACGAGTGTCCGGCGGACATCACCAGCAAGTCCCTTGATCAGGCTGACAAACGTCTTGGTCTTAGGCTCCTTCACTTCGAAGGAATCAACCACGAGGACATCACCGGAAAGGATGCGGGAGCTAAGGGCCTTGCGGAACGCGAGCTTCTTGACACCCTTCGGCGTCTTCTTTGCATAGCGGTTGACAAAAACTCCATTAACAAAAAGAGGCTCAGGACCATGGACAACACCGCCGCCAACCCAGACGGGCGAACTGGCGTAACCGGCACGGGCTCGGCCGGTACCCTTCTGCTTCCAGGGCTTCTTACCCGAGAGATTGACGGTGGCCTTGGTCTTGACGGAAGCTGTACCACTGCGGCGATTGGCGCGCATGGCGACGACCACGTCGTGGACGGCCTGGGTTCCCTTACCGTCAGTAATGATATCGATCTTGGCCTGCTTGGCCGCGTCGACTGTGAGGATAGTGGCGCTCATGGATTACTCTGCTGCTTTTGAGGATTTCTTCTTCTTGGAGGGGCGAACCACGACGTAGGTTCCCTTGGCACCTGGAATACATCCACTGACAAGAATAACACCGTCCGCCTCACGCACCTGTACGATCTCGAGATTCTGCATGGTGACGCGCTCATCACCCATGTGCCCGGGCATGCCCATGTTCTTCCAGACACGACCCGGAGTGAGACGGTTACCGATAGCGCCGTTACGACGATGCATCATGGAGCCGTGGGTCTCGGGCTGTCCTGCAAATC
>CAIXGT010000230.1 GCA_903919105.1 uncultured Spartobacteria bacterium
ATACCCAGACATCGCCCACGATAACATCATGGAGTTCCAAGCGGTTGTTTCCATTGATCACCATGACCAAGGGCTCCGATGAGGATGGCAATGGGCGCAAGTTAATCCGCCATTTCCCGGAGTGATCGGCCACAGTCTCCTCGGAGAGATTACCAATTGAGAGGGAGACATGTTCGTCAGGCGAGGCTAAACCCCACACAGGAAGAGTCACTCCCTGCTGAAGCACCATATGATTGCCAAAAATCGGCGGCATCGAGACATCCGCGTAAAGCGGAGCCAGAAGCAACAAGCTAAAAAGAAGGAATCTTTTCACAACTCGAACCACCGCATCTTGAAACCCAATAGCCTAAAAGTCCAATCGCCCAACCGTCCTTTTCACTATCTTGGCCCGCGATCTTTCTTAAATCCCTTGGCGAATTTGCCCGGCTTTCCTTTCTCAAAAGGGGCTTTGAAAGCAGGCTTAAACGAGGGCTTGGCTGCAGTTTTGAATCCCGGCTTCGCACCTCCTCCCTGGGAACCCTGGGCGGCATAGGATGGCACAATACCTGGCTCCCGTGGCTGAAAGTTCCCTTTCTTAAATCCCTTAGATCCCTTTGGCTGTGCAAATCCCTCATGATCCGGCAACTCGTTGGGGAACTCAGTCTTGCCGGCGGGTTTCGGAGCCGAATGGGACTCCTCTCCGCCGCTCTGACCCAGCAGAAGCGAGAAGAGCGCGGAGCAGACTTCCGTTGCTTGGAACCCCTCCTCCATCAACCGATCGGTGAACTGGGTCTGGTCGGTGAAGTTCCTCGAGGCCAAGAGGGCCTGAACCTTGCCAAACATCTGCTCGGAACGCTTTCCCTCCACCTCGGAAGAGGTCGGGATATTCGCCCTGCGAATACGTGAGTGGGTGAACTTCTCGAGATACTGGATCTTGTAGATGTCACGCCCCGTCACAAAGGTGGCGGCCATACCCTTACGACCTGCACGGCCGGTGCGGCCGATACGATGGACATAGTCCTCGGGATCATGCGGAAGGTCATAGTTAATGACCACCTCTAGGGCATCAACATCGATACCACGGGCAGCGACATCGGTGGCCACCAGGAACTCGAACTCGGAATTCTTGAACTTGTTCATGACACGCGTGCGCTGGGCCTGGGTGATACCGCCGTGGAGGCGATCCGCGGAGAATCCCTGCGCGAGCAAGGCATCGGCAAGCTCGTCAACCATGCGCTGGGTGTTGCAGAAAATGATGCCGAGGCGGAATGCGTGAAAGTCCACCAGACGGATCAAGGCCTGGGTCTTGCCGCGCGGCGGGATCTCGTAGAAGAACTGCTCGATATCAGGAGCTGCAACATCCTTTCGCTCGATCGCGACAGTCTTGGCATCGCGAGAGTAGCGGCTGATGAGCTGTTTGATCGGCCCTGAGAGAGTGGCGGAGAAGAAGACCGTCTGGCGCTCATCGGGCGTCGCATCCAGGATCTTCTGAATGTCATCGCGGAAACCCATGTCGAGCATACGGTCGGCCTCGTCCAGGATCGCGACCTTGAGCTGATCCAGCTTGAGAGTGCCGCGCTCGAGATGGTCGATGATGCGTCCAGGAGTGCCGATGACGATCTGAACTCCTTTCTTGAGCTCAAAAAGCTGACGGTCATAGGAGGCGCCGCCATAGATGGGCACCGAGTGGATAGAGCGCTTGAAGGCAGTCAAGCGGTGCACCTCATCGGCAACCTGCTCGGCAAGTTCGCGTGTGGGGCAAAGGATCAACACCTGAACAGCCTTGCTGGCGGGGTCGACTTTTTCGATCGCAGGTATAGCAAATGCTGCCGTCTTCCCGGAACCCGTCTGGGACTGTCCCACCAGATCTCCTCCCTCCATCAGCACTGGGATAGCAGCTGACTGGATCGGC
>CAIXGT010000231.1 GCA_903919105.1 uncultured Spartobacteria bacterium
CCTCTCCCTCTGGCCCGAAATCAAGCAGCGGCTTGGAGGACGTTGGATGGTCGCTCATGGGGTCGGAACGGAAAAGCGTTACCTGAGGGCCTTTCCCATGCATGGGTTCGGGCCCTGGATTGATACGCTGACTATGAGCCGCAAGATTCTGCCGGGACGCTCTTCCTATGCGCTCTCTGATTTGGCAAGGGAACTTTTACTGGAGGAGGAGGCGCGAGCCCTTCTTCCTGATTTCAGGTGGCACGAGGCGCTCTCAGATACACTGGCATCACTTCTTGTGCTCAGGAAACTGATTGAACTGAGCGGAATCGCCGATCATCCAGCGGAGGTGCTGATGGTATGAAGGTAAAAAGTAGGAAGGTTTAAGCTCAGTCGACCGACAAGGGACTTTTACACCTTATACCTTTTACTTTCTTCCACTCCAGCCAAGGGCTGGAGATGGTGCTCGGGGAGGGACTCGAACCCTCATGCCTTTCGGCATGCGCCCCTTAAACGCACGTGTCTGCCATTTCACCACCCGAGCAATAGATTGGTTTGGCATCATACGGGGAGATGACATTCGGGCAAGCGGGAAAAAAACAAAAATGTTGTTGTCTCCCGAACTCTTCCGTGGCATCCTCTTACTCCTTTTCCAAAGATTTTCCCATGTCCTACGCAATCATCCAAACAGGCGGCAAGCAGTACCGCGTCTCCGAGGGAGACGTCCTGAGTGTCGAGAAGCTCGCTGTCGAAACCGGCAAAGAGACCACTTTCAGCGATATCCTCCTCGTTGTGAACGGCGATAAGGTCACCCTTGGCACACCGCACGTATCGGGAGCCACGGTTCAAGCCGAGGTTGTTGATCAGTATAAGGATGAGAAGGTAATCGCCTTCAAGTTCAAGCGCCGCAAAGGTTATCACCGCACTGTCGGTCATCGCCGTCAGCTTACCGAGCTGAAGATCACCAAGATATCCGCCTAATCATCCGTCACTTTTTTACCAAACCTTTAATCCAACCCACCTACTGCCATGGCACATAAAAAAGGACAGGGAAGCGTCAAGAATGGACGCGATAGCGAAAGCAAACGCCTCGGTGTGAAGAAATTTGGCGATCAGACCGTGATCGCTGGGAATATCATCATCCGCCAGCGTGGAACCAAATTCGTTCCCGGCCGTAATGTCGGTCTTGGACGTGACTACACGATCTGGTCTCTTATCGAGGGCAAGGTACGCTTCGATCAGGCCGGACGCCGAGTGAACGTCGATCCCGTTGTTTCGGCAGAGTCTTCCGCCAAGTAAGGCTCTCTTTTCTTCCCATCAAGAAGGGATGAACCCCCCCGGCGCTCACATGCCGGGGGTTTCTGTTTTATCAGCTGCCCCGGAATCGCCCATGCTTCGTTTCGGGGTTCTGGGATCGGGAAAAGGATCCAACTTCAGAGCCCTGGCGGAGGCTTTTCAGTCTCAAACCTTGGGCGCTCAACCAGTGATCGTCCTCTCCGATGTCGAGCATGCGGGCATTCTGGATCTGGCCCGTGAATTTGAAATTCCCTGTCGCTTAGTAGCTCCAGGTCCCTTCCGGACCAAGTTGTCACCCGAAGCCGAAGCAGAAATCGTCCGCCTGCTCCGCGAGGTAAAGGTGGATTTTATCGTACTTACGGGATTCATGAGGGTAATCAAGGAGCCGCTGCTGCAGGCATTCCCCGGACGCATCTTGAATATCCATCCATCGCTCCTACCCGCCTTCCGCGGACTGAAGGCCTGGCGTCAGGCCCTTGAGGCAGGAGTGCTCGAGGCTGGTTGCACCGTCCATCTCGTCGATTCTGGAGTCGATACGGGCGCGATTCTCGGTCAAAGCCGCGTCCCCGTTCTTCCTGGTGATACCGCCGAGTCGCTCCATGCCCGGATCCAGGTAGCCGAGCACGAGCTCTACCCGAGGATTGTCCGGGAATTTGCGGCCCATTTGCAGGCAGAAGAATAAAGTCTCCCGCAGAGGCGCAGAGGCGCGGAGAAAAGAAGCAAAGTTTTTGCCCTCCCTGGGTGGAGATTTCCTATTAGAGTTTGCATCTCTCCATCACCTATTACCGATATCCCATACCCGATTTTCCGTGTCCAGCTTCCGACTCTTTGATCTCAATCCCGAGCAGTACCGAGCCGCCACCCATCCGGAGGGGCCGATGCTTATCCTTGCGGGTGCGGGGACAGGGAAGACCCGCGTCCTGACGGCGCGCATCGCCTGGCTTGTGGCGCAGGGAGTTGATCCCTCTTCGATCCTCGCGGTGACCTTCACCAACAAGGCCGCCAAGGAGATGCGTGAGCGCGTCGGTAACGCCGTGAAATCAGAGCAAGCCAAGCTCATCACACTCTCGACATTCCATGCTCTCTGCGTGCGACTCCTTCGCAAGCACGCCCACTTCCTGGGCTACAAGGAAAACTTCAGCATCTTTGACGAGTCCGATCAGATCGGCCTGGTAAAGAAGATTGCCGCCCGCATCCATGACAAGGAGAGCCCTCTCGATCCCAATCTCGCACGCAACATCATCAGCAAGGCCAAGAACCTCGGCATCAGTGAACCCGAGACGACCGACACGGCG
>CAIXGT010000232.1 GCA_903919105.1 uncultured Spartobacteria bacterium
CTCATCCCTCCATAGATCTTCCGTTTGTTTTAAACCAGCGGATGGGGAGGGATTCGAACCCTCGTTACCGATAAAGGTAAACACGCTTTCCAAGCGTGCGCGATCGACCACTCTGCCACCCATCCTAGGAAGGCGTAAGAAACTAGGCTGGAACCATTCGGGATGCAAGCCGTGAGACAGGAAGGGGATTCGGTCAGCCCCTCAAAATTTCTAAAAAGTGGGGAGGAATGGCCTCTTCGAGGTGTTGAGAAGCGCGCTTTTTGAATCTCCTCCTCTTAAATCCGGGCTTCTTACTTGCTCATCAGGAGCCCTGCGTTCATAAATGTTTCTCTTTCCCAACACAGGAAACCCATTTCTTACACACCGATGAGCGCCACCGCCACCACCGCAGAGCCAACAGTAGAAAACATTGCTCAGGCCATCCCGTTGATCAATGTCCAGGTGGACGGCGAGTGGAAGCAGTTTCCCAAGGGGACCCGCCTCATCGAGGCTTGCATGAAGTCAGGCAGCTACGTGCCTCATTACTGCTACCATCCTGCGCTGAGTTCTCCCGGCAACTGCCGCATGTGCTTGATCGAGATGGGCACTCCGAAGATGGGACCCGATCGCAAGCCGGAGCTTGGTGAGGATGGCCGCCCTCTTATCAACTGGAGCCCGAAGCCCGCCATCTGCTGCGCCATCGAGGTCTCGGAGGGGCTTGGAGTCCGTACCAACTCGCCGCTTGTCGAGGAGTGCCGTAAGGGTGTGATGGAGTTCCTCCTGATCAATCATCCGCTCGACTGCCCGATCTGTGACAAGGCCGGTGAGTGCCGTCTGCAGGAGTTCTCCGTGGAATACGGCAACGATAGCTCCCGCTTCGAAGATAATAAGGTCAAGAAGCCGAAGCATGTCGACATCGGCGAGCGTATCGTTCTCGACGACGAACGCTGCATTCTTTGCTCCCGCTGCATCCGTTTCATGGACGAGGTAGCCAAGGACGACTGCCTCGGCTTTGTCGACCGCGGCGGCCATACCACGCTGACTGTCCATCCCGGCAAGCGTCTCGACAGCAACTACTCGCTCAACACCGTCGACATCTGCCCGGTCGGCGCGCTGACTTCCAAGGATTTCCGTTTCAAGATGCGCGTCTGGTTCCTCAAGGAGACCAAGACCATCGACACGAACTGCGGCACCGGCAGCAACATCCTGATCGGTAGCCGTGAGAACAAAGTCCACCGCATTACGCCACGTGAGAACGAGGCCGTGAATGCCTTCTGGCTGCCCGATTCCCATAGGTTGAATTATACCTACATCCACCGCGAGGATCGCCTCAAGGAGCCCCTTGTCAGCGGAGGATCCGTCCGTTGGAAGGAAGCGATCACCGCGGCCGTCGAATCGCTGAAGGGCCAATCTGGCGCTGCGACAGCAATTATTGCCTCGGGCCGTATGACCAACGAGGAGCTTTTCCTGGCAAGCCGTCTTGCCAAGACCCTCGGAACCGAGCTGATCGACATCCGTGCCCGTGCGCAGAAGGGCGATGGATTCCTTGTCTCCGATGATGGCAATCCGAATACCCGCGGTGCACAGCTGTTCGGTGTGACCGGCTCAGCTCCGGGCTCCCGCCTACCCGAGATCGCGGCGGGCATCTCCTCCGGCAAGATCACCTCGCTCGTGGTGCTCGGCGAGAACCCTCTTCACTGCGGCCTGAGCGAGATTGAGCTCAGCAAGCTCTCTTCACTCGTGACGCTCGATATCCTGCCGAATGAGTCGCTTAAGTTCGCCAAGGTCGTTCTGCCCGGTAGCGCCTCTGCGGAAAAGCGCGGATCGATGGTGAATATCAACGGACGTCTCCAGCGCCTCAACCGCGCCCTTACCGCTCCAGGCCATGCCCGCGATGATTGGGAAATTCTGAGCGACCTGCTGAAGGGTCTGGGCGCCGAGGGCGCCTCTTCC
>CAIXGT010000233.1 GCA_903919105.1 uncultured Spartobacteria bacterium
GGGTGCGGTTCACATGGACGTCGAAGACGGAGAGGAAGATCGAGATCCGCTTCATCCGGCGCTTGAAGAACTGCGCCTCTTCAACCTCATCCACAAGAGTCACCGTCCCATCGGCGGGAGAAACAGCAAGGGAGGTTTCAGTTGGCGGTTTGCGTTCCGGATCACGAAAAAACCAGAGGCAGAAAAGAAGCAGTGCACCGGTAATAACCGGAGGAAGGAAGGAATGGAGTAGTCTGGTTTCGGAGGCAACGTTTGCAAAGATCAAGATCAAAAAAATCCACCGACCCTCATACATCGCTCTGGCTGGTCTTGGTTTTTTCATTCGTCGAAAACCCTAGAACGGACCCTCATCTCATCGCGAGCTGATAAATCAGGTCATTGCCCGAAGTTTTCCCACGGAGGCGTAGAGGCGCAGAGATCCTTAATGGATTTCTATTTCGGAATGATTCACTATCTTGAATCTATGAAAGCCACCACAGAACCGACTCCCGACCTGACCATGGAAGAGCTTCTCGGTATTTTTCCTGGAGGGCGACGTACCCTTTTTCAGCTCCACCATATAGGTGGTTGCAGTAGTTGCGGATTTTCACCGGCCGAAACTCTGAGACAAATCTGCACACGCAACGGCGGGCTCGATCCGCAAGTTGTGCTGGGCGAAATCAGGGAGGGACACCTCAAGGATGAGGCACTCCTGATCTCCCCAATCGATCTCCATGCAAGAGTCTCGGATCCCGCGATGCGCCCCACAAACGAGTCAGGAATACGCCTTTTGGATATCCGCACTCGCGAGGAGTTCGAGGCGGTATCAATCCCCGGAAGCCGCTTTATGACGCAGGAGATCATGCAGGAATCCATGAACTGGCCGAAGGAGACAGAGATTATCCTGGTCGATCATACTGGAGGGCGTGTGCTGGATGCAGCCGCCTACTTCGCCGGCCATGGATTCACCGGGGTCAAGGGACTCAAGGGCGGCATCGATGCCTACTCCGAGCAGGCCGATTCTTCTCTTCCCCGCTACACCACCGAGGCGGCCTAAGATTTCACTGACTCACCAATCCCCATCACCTATTCCATGAGCGACGATCAGACTCAACCTTTAGAGGCGGCTGCCAAGAATCCGAAAAACCTCGGTGAGATGGAGAATGCCGACGCTGTCGGCACCGTGGGCCGTAGTGATTGCGGCGACATGCTTCGGATGTGGGTGAAGTTCAAGGAGGAGGATGGGCGCAAGGTGATCGACCGGGCCACCTTCCAGACCTTCGGATGCCAGACAGCGATCGCCGTGGCGAGCGTCGCCACCGAAATGATCAGAGGCAAAACTGCCGCCGAGGCGCTCTCCATGAGTGGCCAGGAACTCTCTTCACCTCTCGGTCCACTTCCCCCGATGAAGATCCACTGCGCCCAGCTTGTCGAAGATGCCCTCCGTTCGGCCCTCGATCCGGCGACATCCGCGACAGTATCTCCTCTGGCGCCTTTTGCTCAAAATGGCCCCACTCTTGCCGACCAGATCACCCCCACCTCGGGAAAAGTCAAAATCACACTTCTACCAAAAGCCTCGGCGGCATAGTCTCCCCCAATGAACTCTCAACAAGAAATCGTCCTCAAGCGCGACACCGATGCGATCCAGATCCCCAGCGGCAATCCGCTCCAGCTTCCCGCAGGTACCAAAGTCATGGTCACCCAGTCCCTGGGCGGTACTTACACCGTGGCGACTCCAGGAGGTCTTGCCCGTATCGATGAAAAGGATGCCGACGCCTTGGGCCTCGAGGCTTCCGCGCCTACAGAACCGGTCAAAACAGCCGTCGAGGGATCTCTCGAAGAGGCCATCTGGAATCAGCTCAAGACCGTCTTTGATCCCGAGATTCCCGTCAATGTGGTCGATCTTGGTCTGATCTACGAGTGCCAGCTCCAGCATCCCGAAGAGGGAGTCACCAAGGCTCATGTGAAGATGACTCTCACCGCCCCAGGTTGCGGCATGGGCCCCACTATCGCCGCCGATGCACGAGGCAAGATTCTGACCCTGGAGGGAATCGATGAGGCCGAAGTGGAGCTCGTTTGGGACCCCGCCTGGAACCAGAGCATGATCAGCGAGGCTGGCCGCATGAAGCTTGGCTTGGTCTAAGCAAGCGCTAAGCCGTCCTTCACATTTCAGTTGCCTTTTGACCTTCGATTATCCATATTCCACGCCCCATGAGTCAACATCCCAGCCTTAAAGGAAGCAGCACAATCGCTGCAAAACGCAGCGTGTTGAAGCGCTATGAGCGCGTTGAACTGCTCAAGAAGCGTGGTCAGTTCAAAGCCGGACAGCGCGTCATCGGCCTGCCCAAAACCAAGCCAGAAGCCTGATCCCTTTATCGGATCATTCGCCCGAGGGAAGGTCGGTTTCAACCGGTGAATCCCCAAGCACCAGGCGCACACCCAAAGAGACGGGTCTGCGCCTGAATCGTTTTTTAGCTGCGGCAGGCCTTGGTTCCCGCCGCTCCTGCGAGGAACTCATCCTCAAGGGAAGCGTTTCCATCAATGGTTCCGTCTGCCGTGATCTCTCGAC
>CAIXGT010000234.1 GCA_903919105.1 uncultured Spartobacteria bacterium
CCGGAAGGTGCAGAAGATCCTTTGAAACCGTCTTGCACTGGTGATTCAGAAGGGAGTCTGCGTCAGCGCCGCGGTAGTTTTTGATTTCGTTGATCATAATGACGATAGTTCGGAGCAAAAAAAAGGGGGCGTCCAGAAGATTCCTTCTGGGCGCCCCTCTTTTTGATAGGATTATTTCTTAGTAAGCGGCTTGGGCTCCCTTGATATTCTTCTTCTTGATCCAGGACATGCGGGAACGGAGTTGGTCGCCCACCTTTTCAATGGGGTGTTTCTCGCCGGCCTTGAGAAGGGCGTTGTACTTCTTCTTGCCGCCCTTGGCTTCGGCTATCCACTCTTTGGCAAACTTGCCGGACTGAATGTCCTTGAGGGCGCTCTTCATGCGCTTCTTCACGGAGGCGTCGATGACCTTAGGTCCTACGACGATATCACCATATTTCGCGGTCTCGGAGATTGAGAAGCGCATGCCGCTGATGCCGGACTCGTTGATCATGTCGACGATCAGCTTGAGTTCGTGGAGAACCTCGAAGTAGGCCATCTCGGGCTGGTATCCGGCCTCGACGAGGGTCTCGAATCCGGCCTGGATCAGCGCCGCGGTGCCACCGCAGAGAACCGCCTGCTCGCCAAAGAGATCGGTCTCGGTCTCTTCCTTGAAGCTGGTCTCGAAGACGCCGCCGCGTGTGCCGCCAATGCCCTTGGCCCAGGTGAGGGCGGTCTTCTTGGCATTGCCGCTCTTGTTCTGGTGGATGGCGATGAGGGTAGGGACACCCTTTCCTTCCTGATACTGGCGACGTACTGTGTGCCCGGGGCCCTTGGGAGCGACCATGATGATATCGACATGCTTGGGCGGCTGGATCGTCTTGAAGTGGATCGCGAACCCATGGCTGAAGAGGAGGGTGTGGCCCGAGTGGAGATTCGGGGCGATGTCCTTCTCGTAGACCTCGGGGATGGTGAGATCGGGAACAGCCACAAAGACCACATCGGCTTTCTTGACTGCATCAGCCGTGTCAAAAACCTCGAAGCCGAGTTTCTTGGCGACCGCGCGGCTCTTGCTCTTTGGGTAGAGGCCTATGATGACCTTGACGCCGCTCTCCTTGAGGTTGAGGGCATGGGCGTGTCCTTGGGAACCGAAGCCAATCACGGCACAGGTTTTCCCCTTGAAGAACTTCAGGTCGGCATCTTTGCAGGTGTAGATTTTAGCAGGCATGGGTTGGTGGGTTTTTTTGGTGATGGTGAATGGTGAGATATTACTTGGAGCGGGCGAGGGCAATCTTGCCGGTGCGGGTCAGTTCCGTGATTCCGAATGGACCCATCAGGGCAAGAAACTTGTCGATCTTACTCTCGGAGCCGGTGACCTCGATGGCGAGGCGCTTCGGCTGAACGTCGATGATCTTAGCGCGAAAGATGTCGCAGATCTGCATTATCTCTCCGCGGGTCTTGGAGTCAGCTTTCACTCGAATGAGTACGAGCTCGCGGTCGATATAGTCCGACTCGCCAAAGTCCTCGACGCTGATGACGTTCACGAGCTTGTCGAGTTGCTTATTGACCTGATCCAGCACCTTGTCGTCTCCACGAACCACGATGGTCATACGCGATGTCTCGGGGTCGAGGGTGGGACCCACGTTCAGCGTATCGATGTTGAAGCCGCGACCGCTGAACATTCCTGCGATGCGGGTGAGGACGCCGAATTTGTTTTCGACGAGGATGGAGATGGTGTGGCGCATGAAAGCTTCGCCCCATAACGGGACTAGTCATTTAGAATGCTAAAGCGCTTTTTTTTCGTCAAACCGAAAGAGAGCGATTACCCCTTTAGCATGCAATTCCTTCAAATGCCCGAGCGTGATTTCGACGCCTATATTTTCGACTGCGACGGCACCCTCGCCGACACGATGGGTCTCCACTATGACGCCTGGAAGATGGCTCTCGAGCCCCATGGAGCCGATCTTCCCGAGGATCTCTACTACAGCTGGGGAGGGCGGCCCACACGCGAGATCGTCGAGGCGATCAACGAGATGCAGGGACTGTTCATGGACCCTGCTCTCCTTGTTCACCATAAGGAGGGGCTTTATCATCAGCTTCTTCCCGGTGTCCAACCGATCGATGCCGTTGTTACGATCGCCCGTTCCCTGCACGGGAAGAAGCCGTTGGCCGTGGCCTCCGGCGGTGGCCGCAAGTCGGTTCATGCGACGCTCGAAGGGTTGGGTTTGATGGATCTCTTCGAAACGGTTGTCACATCAGAGGATTACAAGAACGGAAAGCCCTCTCCCGACCCCTATCTGGAAGCGGCCCGGCGTCTCGGGGTCGAGCCCACAGGATGCCTTGTCTTTGAGGATACGGAAATCGGACGCCAGTCAGC
>CAIXGT010000235.1 GCA_903919105.1 uncultured Spartobacteria bacterium
ACGTTCAGCTTGGCATAGTCGACGGTGGCCTCCTCGTCGCCCCACCACATGCCGCAGTTGGACCGGTGGTCCTCGGCGACGAACGGCAGGACGACCCAGATGCAGTTGCCGGCACTGAGTCCATACCCGAGCGCGGCATCCTCCACGTTGCCGGTGGAGCCGGTGGGGGCATAGGCGTTTCCCGTGTACTCGACGATCACGGGCCAGGAGCGGTGCTTGGCCTTCCAGTCCGGCGTCCAGTCGGAGGGAAGGTAGACCTGATGGTGGACCTTCGTCCCCTGATACTCAGGTGTCGTGACGAGAAAACGTCTCCCCGGCCCCGGACTGTCGGAGGTGGAAGTGAGTGGAGGGAGCTGCATCTCACCCGCGGCCTCCGGCGGCGGAACCTTGGAAGGAACCTGTGAAGGAAGAGGCCGGGGCGTTGCTGTCACTGTCGGGCCGGGAGTCGGCGTCGCCAAGGCTGCAGCCAGTGACTCGGCCACGATGGCCTCCTTGGCCACCTTGAACGGCACGCCATCTCCGCGGCTCACCATCACTCCGTCACTCGTGACGGAATGAATCATGACCATTGATCCCGCAGCGAGCTTCATCGCGCCAATCTGGCGACCCTCGGCAAGGAGGGGGATCTGCACGTCGGTTGCCAGTTTCGCCTCGGTGGGAAGGGCGGTCAGATCGCACGTAGCCACCGTCAGGAGCAAGAGTTGGAGGAGGAGTGATCTCATGCCGAAATCAGCGATGCCCTCACGGGATTTTCACGATCCCGGAGTCGGGGCCAAATCCATAGATCCTGTCGCTCGAGGGCTTGGTGACATTGATCCATGCGGCCTTGAGGGCAAAGGGGCCGGTTGTCTTGTCGGTGGCGCCGTTACCGGGCGCAGCCGGGTCCTTCTTCATGGCATAGGCCTTGACCATGAATTCGGTGCCGGCAAGCGGGGTCGCCTCGTCGTAGTAGCGGATCTTCCCGTTGGGATAGGTGTAGCTCGCGGTCTCCGGCCCGGTCGATCCGACCATCTCGAAGATGGTGCCCACCTGACCACCGGTTGCGGGAAGCCGCCGCCAAATCGTGTAGCCGCTAACCTTCCCCGGCAAGGGATCCCAGGAGAGTTCCACTTTGCCGGCGACCACGGAGGCACGCAGGTTCGCGACCTTGGCCGGGACCGGCAGGATCGTCACTTCCGTCTGCCCGTGCACGGTGGGGTCCTTGCGGCTTGTGGCGGCGATCGTCACCTTCATCTCCTTGGAAACCAGAGGCGCGGTGTAGGATCCCTTCTCGTCGATGGTCCCCATCTGCGCGTTCCCTCCGGGGACTCCGTTCACGGACCACTCCACGGCGTTGTCGGGATCATCGCGGACTACGGCCGTGAACGGGTAGGTGAAGCCTCCCTTCATGCGCACCGGGAAGGAGGCTGGCGGGTGCTGCTCGGGATGCGCCGAGTGGGGTGACTCCCAGATCTCCCTGGGCCAGAGTTCAAGGGGGCTCTCGAAGCGCGAGGAGCCGATCGCCGTGGAGAGCCAGAGGACGTTCAGGTTTCCGTACGAATAGTACTCGTTAAACTTGAGGTAGTCGGGGTTGTCCCCCGCGTCACCGACCGCTCCGTTGCTGATCCCTCCGGGGAAGGAACGCCCGAGGGTAGTGGCGAAGTACTGCTGGGTGGGGGTGTTCTTCCCGAAGCCATTGATCAGGGAGAGACCGGAGGGATTATTGCCGGAGAACCAGAACACCTGCTGCCAGGCGCCGTTGATGAGATCCTGATCGTTCGTGAGCTTGCCGACCTGCATCATGAAGGCGGAATTGCCGATCTGGTGGAAGTGCCGCCCGATCTGGGCAAAGTATTGGTAGGAGAGGTCGCCCCGGTGGCGCTTGAGCGTGGAGGTGGCGGAGGCCTCGACCTTCATCGGGGTTAAGCCGAAGGAATTCTCGCGGGAGATCGCCAGCAGGTAGTCGGAGGCGTAGCTCTTCACGGACTGTCGCCACGCCGCCGCCTTCGGATGCTCGGGCAGATACTCGATCAGCTTGAGGAGGCCCTGGTAGATCCAGGGGGTGAGCATGACCTCT
>CAIXGT010000236.1 GCA_903919105.1 uncultured Spartobacteria bacterium
GGAATATTCCCTACACGCCCCGCGTGAAAAAGGTGCTGGCCCTCGCTGGCAAAGAGGCCAAGGCCTTGCAGCATTCGTATGTGGGAACCGAACATATCCTGCTCGGTCTGCTCCGTGAGGGTGAGGGGGTTGCAGCCCAGGTTTTGAAGAATCTGGAAGTCGATCTCGACCGCACCCGCAACGAAGTGCTCAAGGAGCTCGATCCCAATTTCAACCCCGAGGAGGGTCAGGAACACGAGGGTTCTGGCGACGAAGAGGAAATGGCTTCCGCCTCCGGAAGTTCTTCACGGAAAGAAGGAAAGACCCCGGCCCTGAAAGCCTTTGGACGCGATTTGACCGAGATGGCTTCCAAGGGAGAGCTGGATCCGGTGATAGGGCGCTCCGAAGAGATCGAGCGCGTGATTCAGATTCTCTGCCGTAGGAGCAAGAACAACCCCGTTTTGATCGGCGAAGCCGGTGTCGGCAAGACGGCTATCGCCGAGGGGCTAGCTCAGGAGATAGTCGCCGGCAACGTGCCGGAACTTCTGGTCGGCAAGCGTGTCATCACGCTTGATCTCGCACTCATGGTTGCCGGCACGAAATACCGTGGGCAGTTCGAAGAACGGATCAAGGCCGTGATGGACGAAATCCGCAAGAACAAGAATGTCATCCTCTTCATCGACGAGATGCACACCATTGTCGGGGCTGGCTCCGCCGAAGGCGCCATGGATGCCTCCAACATCATCAAGCCGGCGCTCAGTCGCGGCGAACTCCAGTGCATCGGGGCCACCACGCTGAACGAGTACCGCAAGTACATTGAGAAGGACTCGGCACTTGAGCGTCGTTTCCAATCCGTGAAGGTCGAAGCTCCTTCTGTCACCGACACCGTCCTGATTCTCAAGGGCCTTCGTCCCAAGTACGAGGCGCACCACAAGGCCGTCATCACCGACGCCGCGCTGGAGGCTGCCGCCAAACTCTCCGACCGCTACCTTACCGGGCGCTTCCTGCCCGACAAGGCTATCGATCTCATGGATGAGGCCGGTTCACGCGCGCGTATCGGTGCGATGACCCGTCCTCCCTCCACCAAGGATCTCGAGGCTGACATCGATCGGATCCGGGGTGAAAAAGAGGCCTCCATCAAGGCCCAAGATTTCGAGAAAGCGGCTTCCCTTCGCGATACCGAGAAAAAAGCCAAGGATGATCTGGAAACGGCACTTGCTGTCTGGCGGAAAGAGCGCGATGAGCGCGAGGTCGTCGTCGGTGAAGAGGAGATCATGCATGTCCTCTCCAAGTGGACCGGTGTGCCGCTCAACCGTATGGAGCAGAAAGAGACCGCAAAGCTCCTAGCCATGGAGGAGGAGCTCAAGAAGCGCGTTATCGGTCAGGACGAGGCTGTCACCGCGATCAGCAAGGCACTCCGCCGCTCCCGTGCTGATCTCAAGGATCCCCGCCGCCCTATCGGCTCCTTCATCTTCCTCGGTCCCACCGGGGTCGGCAAAACTTTTCTGGCCCGCTCGCTGGCGGAATTCATGTTCGGCGACTCCGACGCGCTCATCCAGATCGACATGTCCGAGTACCTGGAGAAATTCACCTCCTCGCGGCTCATCGGATCCCCTCCGGGCTATGTCGGTCACGAGGAGGGAGGACAGCTCTCCGAGGCCGTCCGTCGCCGTCCCTATTCTGTCGTTCTTTTCGATGAGGTGGAAAAAGCCCACCCCGACGTCATGCACCTGCTGCTCCAGATCCTTGAAGAGGGGACCATCACCGACAGCCTGGGCCGCAAGATAGACTTCCGGAATACCATCATCATTCTGACCTCGAATGTCGGCGCCGAGTTGATCAAGAAACAGACCACGCTTGGCTTCGGTGCCCCGAAGCACGACGAAGGTTACGACACGATGCAGGGCAAGATTCTGGAAGAGACTAAGAAGGTATTCAAACCCGAGTTCCTGAATCGTCTGGACGACATCATTGTCTTCCACACCCTCACCAAGGAGATGCTGACGAGCATTGTCGATCTCGAGGTGGTTAAGGTGGTTAACCGGATCAAGGAGAAGGAAATCATTCTCACCCTCGATGCGGCGGCCCATGAACTCCTGATCGAGAAGGGATACGATCCCACGTACGGAGCCCGTCCGATGCGGCGTGCCGTGGAGCGCTATCTCGAGGACCCGATGGCCGAAGAGATCCTGCGTGGAACTTTCAAGGCGGGTGACCAGATCCAGGTAACCCGTGACGGAGAGAAGCTCGCTTTCAAGGTTTCGGAAGTCGCCGGCGCTATCCCCCCTGCTCCTGCCAAGACCCGGAAGGCCAAGGGCTAGGATTTCTGGGCGAGCAACCCGCTAACTTCCGGGCAATGCCCTCCGCTTCATCGCCTGCGGGGAACGCGCCCAAGGAACATCTGAGTCGCCCGATCTCAGAATTTATCAGTCCGGGTCCTCCGCCCCTTAGGGTCGATCAGACTGTGGGGCGGGCTCTTGATGCGATCCGCGCCACCGGATTAGCAGAGCGGATTTTTTACTTCTATGTCGTCGATGCCGAGGGATGTCTCTCCGGTGTGGTCCCAGCCCGAAAACTTCTGACCGAACCACTCGACAGTCTGATCTCGGAGGTGATGATGACTCGGGTGCTTTCGCTTCCGGAGAATGCAACCCTGATGGAAGCCTGCGAGTGCTTCATTCTTCACAAGTTCCTGGCGATTCCCGTGGTCGACGGGAAAAAGCGGCTGCGTGGCATCATCGATGTGGGGCTTTTCACCGACGAGGTGATGGAACTCAGCACGGGAACCAATAACGACCAGCTCTTTCAGTCGATCGGCATCCATGTGCAGGAAGTGCTGCATGCCTCCCCGTGGAAGGCCTTCGGTATTCGCTTTCCATGGTTGGCAGCCACCGTCTCTGGTGGGGTACTCTGCGCGGTTCTGGCAGGGGCCTTTGCATCGACCCTCCAGCAAAGGGTGGTTCTGGCTGTCTTCATGGCATTGGTGCTGGGACTCGGCGAGGCGGTTGCCGCCCAGTCGCTGGCCCTGACGGTCCAATCGCTTCCCAATACCCGGGTGCGATGGAAATGGCTCCGGGTGAAACTCCGCCGCGAGGGAGTCACAGCAGTCCTGCTTGGGTTGCTTGCCGGGGTTGCTGTGGCGTTAATGGTCTCTCTCTGCTGGCACGATAATGTGGCCGCGATCTCGATCGGTGGAAGCGTTGTGCTCTCGGTTCTCGTTTCAGGCCTGCTGGGAGTGCTCGTGCCCGTTCTGCTTCGTAGTGTCCACTGGGACCCCAAGATTGCGGCGGGCCCGATCACCCTGGCGGCAGCCGACCTCTTCACGGTCACCTGTTATCTGGTGACGGCCAGAATCCTTTTGGGTTAAACCCGAACTCCGAAGTTGAGCAGAGCGATTTGACAGAATCTACTGACCGCAAAGAAGTCTTGTCGATCCTCGCCTGTATCAATCGATACGCCCTCGGAATCTTCGTAACTCCTATCGGCCAGCATCTTATGCCAACTCATCACTGTCATCTTCGGAGTTCGGGTTAATCCGCTCTTGCGGCCGTTTCCCGATGAGGGATAGTTACCCCGTGTCGAACACTACGCTCCAGAAACCTGCCCCTGCAATGAGTCAGGGCTTGGCAGATCTGCTGCTCTCTGGAGCGGAAAAAGCCGGCTGTGCTGATCTGGATGTTGTGAGGGAGGCCCTTGCTCGGGCAGCTTTTTCGCAGCAGTCCCAGGTCGCCGCTGTCATTGCCACGGGTACCGTCCCTGAAAACGATTTCATGAAGGAGTTGGCCTCTCTCCTCGGCATGGAGTGGAGGAATGAGGATCAGGTGACGCCGGCCGAGAATGTTCGATCTACGTTTCCTGCAAGGCTTGCACTCGGTTTCCAGATCCTGCCTGAGCAGCCCCGGGAAAAAAATTCCGATGATAATACCCCGGAGGAAAAAACGACATCCTCTTCAGATGAACTGAGTCTCCTGATTTGGGATCCCTTCGACCATGCCGCCTGGCAGGCAGTCACCCATCATCACCCGGGTGTTGTCCATCTTGTGATGACGACGCGCCGCCGTCTGACCGAAGCCGTGAAGGCCGCCTATGGCGTCGGTGCCGAGACCTTCGAGGAGTTGCTGGAGGGACGGGACGAGGAGGCCTTTGTTGAGAAAGAGGAGGTCAATGTCCTAGACGGCGAGGATCCCGAGGCCTCGGTCATGAAGTTCGTGAATCAGATTCTGCGCGAGGGACTCCAGCAGGGGGCCACCGATATTCACTTCGAGCCGCTCGGCCACGATCTCCGCATCCGCTACCGCATCGACGGTGTCCTGCACGAGGCCCCCGTTCCGCCGAATATCCGGGTCCTTCAGGATTCCGTGACCTCGCGTCTGAAAATCATGGCTTCACTGGATATCGCCGAGCGGCGATTGCCGCAGGATGGGCGTATCGCACTCGAGCACAAGGGGCGTCCTATCGACGTGCGTGTCGCGACGATTCCCTGTGTGCACGGGGAGAATGTCAGCCTCCGTTTGCTAGGTGCCGAGCAGTTTGATTTCAAGCGCCTCGGTCTGGAGGAGGGCGTCGAGAAGATCATCCGCTCCTTGATCTCGATGCCAAACGGCATTGTCCTGGTGACTGGTCCCACCGGTTGCGGCAAGAGCACGTCACTGTACACGTTCCTCAGCGCACTCAACGTGAAGGAACGCCGGATCATCACGATCGAGGATCCCGTGGAGCACAAGATCGACGGGGTCATCCAGATCGCCGTGAAGCCGGAGATCGACCTGACCTTTGCCAACGCCCTGCGAAGCATTCTCCGAGGTGACCCGAATGTTGTGATGATCGGTGAGATGCGCGACCGCGAAACGGTCGAGATCGCTATTCGTGCGGCACAGACCGGTCACTTGGTCTTCAGCACGCTCCATACGAACGATGCTGTTGGCGGCATCACCCGACTCATCGACATGGGAGTGGAGCCCTTCCTTGTGGGCTCTTCCGTCCGTGCATTTTTGGCCCAACGCCTTGTCCGGAAACTCTGCCCGAAATGCTCCAAGCCCTCGGAGATATCTGCGGTGGAACTCGAAGGCATCGGTTTTCCGATGGAGCTGGCTGGAGGTCTGCGCCAGCCCGTGGGATGCCAGTCTTGCAGGCAGAGCGGATATGCTGGTCGACTTGCCATCATGGAGATCTGTCTTGTGACCCATGAATTGCAGGAACTTCTCCAGAAACGGGCCACGGGCAACGAACTTGCCGATCAGGCTGTCAAAGACGGAATGATTCCCCTGCGAAAGGATGGATGGCGCAAGGCTTCCATGGGACTAACCTCCCTCGAAGAAGTCTTGCGTGTCACAGCAAGCGATCTGGCCGTGCTCGACGAGTAGAGGTTTTCTACAGAAAGCTTCAAAAAACTGCATGTTTTCCCGCAGAGGCGCGGAGAACGCAGAGA
>CAIXGT010000237.1 GCA_903919105.1 uncultured Spartobacteria bacterium
CTCGACTGTTCTTTCCTGCGGCTTTACGAAGACGGAAAGCCCGCCAAGACCCCCGATCACCTAACCTGGAGCACCGCGCCTCCGCGCGAGTCCTTGTATTTATCGACGGTCCAGATGATCGCCCAAAGAACGACAGATTAAACGCAAGATGCTCTAATGCTCTGCAACTTAGAAAAAAGACCCCACCCGCGGCTTGCGGAGTGAGGCCTGTTCTCTCTGGATTACTCAGGTCTTTTCCTGAGTTTGCTAGCCCGGCCGTTGCTTCGCAGCCGTTACGGCTGAGTTCCAGATTAATATTCCCAAAGGTCTATTTCTTCCCAAGGGCGTCTGCCTCGAGGGCGGCCTTCACGGCCTCCTCGATCTCCGCGTAGAGGGCAGCGTCGGACTTGAGTAGCTCCTTGGCTGCATCACGCCCTTGGGCGATGTTGTTCCCCTTATAGCCCATCCAGGAGCCGCGCTTCTCGATGATGTTCTTCTCGAGAGCGAGATCCAGCAGCGACCCCGTACAGGAAATTCCCTCGTTGTACATGATGTCGAACTCGGCCTCGGTGAAGGGAGGGGCGACCTTGTTCTTCACGACTTTCACACGGGTACGGTTGCCGGTGACGGTGCCGTCGGTTTGCTTGATCGCTCCAATGCGGCGGATGTCGACACGGACGCTGGCGTAGAACTTGAGCGCCTTGCCTCCGGGCGTGGTCTCGGGGTTGCCGAACATGACGCCGATCTTCTCGCGAATCTGGTTAGTGAAGATGCAGCAGGTGTCGGACTTCGAGATGAAGGCCGTGAGCTTCCTCATCGCGGCGCTCATGAGACGGGCCTGCGCTCCGACAACGGAGTCGCCGATCTCTCCCTCAAGCTCGGACTTGGTGACCAGCGCGGCGACGGAATCGAGCACGACGACATCGACGGCATTGGAACGGATGAGCGTCTCGCAGATGCGGAGGGCCTCTTCGCCGGAGCTGGGCTGGGAGACAAGGAGCTCCTCCAGATTCACCCCTAGCTTGCGGGCATAGCTGGGATCGAGCGCATGCTCGACGTCGATGAAGGCGGCGACGCCACCGCGCTTCTGGGCCTGGGCGATGACGGTAAGGGTGAGGGTTGTTTTTCCCGAGGACTCGGGGCCGTAGATCTCGATGATGCGTCCCTTCGGGAATCCGCCGACCCCGAGGGCGCGGTCGATGAGGAGGTTGCCGGTCGGGATGGAGGCGATGTTCACCGCGGATGCCTCGCCGAGGCGCATGATGGCTCCGTCGCCGTAATCCTTGGCGATAGCCTGGATGGCGAGGTCGAGATTCTTGGCTCGCGCGGTGGCGGCTTTGTCGGTTGCTTTGTCGGCGGATGCGTCTTCTTTGGCCATGGTTCGGGGAATAGGGTTGATGATTCGGTGAACCCACAGCGTAGACCTCCCCTCTGGGGGAGCAATCGGAAAACGGCGGCTTGCCTTTAACGGGGGTGTTTCTAACTTGAACGGCTCGGCATGCGTTCACTCCCCTCCTCTTTCCTACCCCGCCTTATCAGTACCGTGGTCCTATGGGGGGCACTCATCGTTGCCTACAGGCTCCGCTCGGAAATAGCCTTTGCAATTCTGATTAGCATTCCTGCACTGGGGGCTCTCTGGGAGTACTTTGCCCTGCTGAAGGCTGGAGAGATCTCCCACCATCGCGGCATGGGCATGGCGGCAGCCCTGTTGCTGATTAGTCTGAATTTCTGGCTACTACAATCTGCAGACCCGCTCATCCGGTTTGCAATCTTCCCGGGCGAGGCGGCGGTCATGGCGTTCTTCGTAATGGCTCTCTTCCTGCGGGAGTATGGTCGCAACAATCCAGGCCGTGCCACTGCCGAGGGGATCACTTTTACCCTTTTGGGGGTGATCTACATTCCGTGGCTTTTCCTCTTCATGGCTAAGCTGCTCTACTTCACGCC
>CAIXGT010000238.1 GCA_903919105.1 uncultured Spartobacteria bacterium
AGAAGCGTCGTGAGATCTTCAAGGGAATCATGCAGGAGCTTCGTCAGTCTGCGAAGATCGAGAGCACCCTTCCTCCTGCCAGCCCCGCCACGGCGCCGGCCAAGTAAGGACTGATTTTTTGTTCTGCTGATCCCGATGGAGAAGTCTGGCAAGACATCCGTCGGGGTTATCGGACTCGGAATCATTGGAGGCCGCATCGCGGCCGCGCTGCGACGGGACGGGCATTCCGTCTTTGTCTGGAATCGTTCGCCCCGGGCCGAGCCGAACTTTCTCTCCTCCGCCCGGGAGGTGGCCGAGTCGGCTGATATTCTCCAGATTTTTGTCCGTGATGGTGAGGCCTTGCTGGAGGTGATTCGTTCCATGGGGACGGCCCTGGGGGAATCCCACATCGTCATGAATCATGCCACGGTGGGCCCTGCCGAAACACTCGAGGCCGCGCGACTGGTGGGCGAACGCGGGGCGGCCTTCCTCGATGCCCCGTTCACCGGCAGTCGCGACGCCGCGGCGGAAGGAGAGCTTGTTTACTACATCGGCGGTGACGAGTCCGTGCTGGAGCGGGCACTGCCAGTCCTGAAGGTCTCCGCGAAGGCTATCATGCTGATGGGTCCCGTGGGTGCTGCCACCTACGTGAAGGTCGCCACCAACATGATCAGCGCCGCCGAGATCGGAGTGCTCTCCGAGGCTCTTGCCCTGCTGGCCAGGGGAGGCGTGCCGCTACCCCGACTGAGGGAGGCCCTCCAGCATAATGTGGCAAACTCGGGAGCCATCTCCGCCAAGCTGCCCCTGATGCTCACCGGGGATTTTACCCCACGTTTTTCAACCAAGAATATGCTGAAGGATCTCCAGATCGCCCTGCGTTCCGTTGAGGGGAAAGGGATCGACATGCCCGTGACCTCGGCGACTGCGGGAGCATTGATGGGGGCCATGCAGGCAGGATGGGGAGAAGAGGACTTTGCCTCCTTGGCCCGTCATTATGCCTACGCCGGGAGCGTGAAGGATCTTCCGGATCAGCCCTCCCATGCGCCGGTCTCCACCACCCCTTCAGGTAAACCGAAGGCCACGAAAGGGGAGGACTCAAAGATTGGAAAGAAGAAACTGTTTGGATTCTTTAACAGTCCAAAGAACTCCTGAAACTCCCTGCAATGCCTCAGGAATCGGCTCAACAGCTGCGCCAGGCCAGGGTTGACGGAGGGGCCTTCCGCCTACCTCCGCGACTGCTTCTGCGCCTCTCCGGAGCCGACGCCTTCCGGTACCTGAACGGCCAGATCACCCGTGATTTGAGCAGGGCAATTCCGGGAGATGCCGTGCAGGCCTGCATCCTGACTCCGAAGGGAAAGCTCTGCGCCCCCCTGTTAATCTGGCGCGAGGGTGACGATCTCCTGATCGAGTCCGATCCCTCGCTTGAGGACATCCTGATCGCACGCCTTGAGCGCTATATCGTCGCGGACGATGTCACCCTCTCCAGGGAACACGCGCCCTCCGCGATCCATCTTTTCGGAAAGCTTGCCGCCGCCGAGCCTTGGGCTGCCGCTCCCGGCATCCGAGTCAACCGCCTGGGAGATTCCGGCATCGATCTCGATGAAGATGCTCCCGGCGTCGCGGCCTTACCGCTTCTTGATCCCGGCGTCGTGCAGGCCTTAAGAATCGAGAGGGGTATTCCCCAATGGGGATCGGAACTCAGCGAGGATACACTTCCTCCAGAGGCGGGTCTCGACCGCACGCATATCGACTATGACCGGGGGTGCTATCCCGGGCAGGAGGTCATCTCCCGGCTCAAGAGCATCGGGAAGGTAAACCGCCTGCTGCATCTTCTCACGGCTCCGGAAAACAGCCACCTTGCACCGGGCCATGAAATTATCACCGACGTGGGGGGCATTGTCGGTGCAGTCACCAGTGTTGCTCCCCGGTTACCCGCATTATCAGAGCGCTCCTTCGCCTTGGCCTATCTTAAGCGATCTGCCGCTGAGAATGGCTTGCCCCTTTTTGCCCTCGACCCCTTGACCGGAGGAAAGACTCCGCTCAGCATCACGCAAACCATCAGCTCATGAATATCCGATCCCTGCTTCCCCTGATCCTCTTGCCCATTCTTTTACTGACAGGATGCACAACAACTCCTCGTGACGCCGGAGCAGGTCCCCGGTCGGCCGTCATGCTGATCAAGGTCCGCAAGGAGAAGAAGCCGCAGCGCATCGTCATCGAGTTGAATGATTCGGCTGCACCTCAGACCGTTGCCAGTTTCAAGGATCTGGTGAATCGGCATTATTACGACGGGATGAGATTTCACCGTCTCTTCCCCCATCAGCTTGTGCAGACCGGGGATCCCAAGAGCCGCCAAGGGTTGGTGGACAGCCTTCTGCAAAAAGTGGGCATGGACATCAGGGACTCCGATCGCGCCGGCACGGGAGGCCCCGGCTACACCACGCCCGCCGAGATCCGACTCAAACTCGAGAAGGGATCCGTCGCGACCGCGCGCCTCCCCGACACGATCAACCCCACCCGCGCCTCCAATGGCAGCCAGTTCTTCGTCTGTCTCGAGGCAATGCCTCAGTTGAACGGCCAGTACACCGTCTTTGGCAAGGTGACCGAAGGGTTGGAGGTGCTCGACGCCATCAGCGGCATCCCGGTGAACAGCAACGACTTCCCAACCGAGAATGTCGTGATCCAGTCGAT
>CAIXGT010000239.1 GCA_903919105.1 uncultured Spartobacteria bacterium
AGTGCAGCTCCCAGTCCATAAGTCAGGAGGGCAACCAGTAGGGGGCCGATCAGGTCAAAGCGGTTGAGAAAAACGAGCTCAGGAAATTTCGCCAGATCAGGGATCAGACTGTAGTCGGTAGGGAAGTTCTTGCTGCTCGTCATCCAGCCGATGTGAGCCCAGAGAAAACCTTTCTGCTTTGGAGAGTGGACGTCGACTTCCTCGTCCGAGTGGGCGTGATGATGGCGGTGGACCGCAGCCCACCAGAGGGCTCCGCGTTGGACGCAGAGGAGTCCGAGCAGTGCAAAGAGGAACTGAACAGGACGGGAGGCTTTGTATGATTTATGGCAGAAGTAGCGATGGTAGATGCCGGTGACAAAAAACATCCGGACGAGATAGAGAGCCGCGCAGACGAACATGGCCACGGGGCTCCAGCCGACCCAGAGGACACCGAGGCATCCGAGATGAAGGATGATGAAAGGGAGGGCCCTGCTCCACTCCATCGTCTCGGGCATGTCCCGAGTCGCCTCGATCCCTCTTGGAAAGTAATCCGAGTCGATGAAGCGGACTAGTGGGCTCAGCATGCTCATGCGCATGATTCTACATCGTTATCAATCCAGCGAAATACCAAATTCGCTGATCAGGCGATGGAGATCGTCGGAGCCAAAATACTCGATCTCTATGCGCCCCCTCTTGTCGGCGTGGTGGAGGCTGACCCGGGTTGCAAAGCGGTGCTGGAGTTTGTTCTCCAAGTGTTTCAGGGCAGGAGGGAGTTCGGCCAGTGAGCGCCCCGTCTTTCCTCGACCTTTTTTTACTTTGGTACCGGCCAGATGTGACGCCACGAGCTGCTCAGCATCGCGTACCGAGGCATTCGTTCTGATAAGTTTTTCGGCCAGCAGGCGCTGCTCTTCCGGATTCTTGAGACCGAGCAGGACCTTAGCATGACCCACGGTCAGGCGGCCTTGGGTCAGGTGTGCCTGGACTTCGTGGTCGAGTTCCATCAGGCGCATCGCATTGGCAACAGCGGCCCGGCTTTTGCCCACGCGCTTGGCAATCTCTTCCTGAGTCAGTCGGAATTCTTTGGAAAGACGGCTGTAAGCCGCGGCTTCCTCGATCGGATTGAGGTCCGCCCGCTGGAGGTTCTCAATCAGAGCTAGCTCCAGGACTTCCTGATCGGAGGCCTTGCGGACAATGACGGGGGCCTCGGTTAGGCCGACCTCGAGGGATGCACGCATTCGGCGCTCACCGGCGATGAGTTCGTACTTTCCACCCGCCATTCGGACGATCAGGGGTTGGATAATGCCCCGTTCGCGGATGGAATCGACCAGGTCACGGAGCTGGTCATCCCGAAACTCTGTGCGGGGTTGGAGAGGGCTTGCAACGATCTGGTCGAGACGGATCTGCTGAATGCGCTCGCCATGTTCCTCGGAGGGAACCTGTGCCGCCACTCGAGTATTTATAAGGGCACCGAGGC
Source organism: uncultured Spartobacteria bacterium (assembly GCA_903919105.1). The sequence continues at coordinate 1,454 of CAIXGT010000239.1, forward strand.
CTTTACCCAAACCTTTGCCGAGACCCTTTCCTAGTCCTTTGCCGACTGATCCCTTGGGGGTGTTTCCTGAGTCTGACGTTGCCATGAAGTGGATCGTAGAGCAGGCAGCGATGAATCGGGAAGAAAAAGGTGTGGCGGGTTGGCTCGCGGAACGTTCAGCATCCCCGAATGTTTTCCAAACTGAATCTCCTCATACCCTCGCTTCCCGAAGAATCGTTCAACGGGCCAATGCAGATGGCGCTGGATGAGGTGCTGCTCAGGCAGGTGTCGATGCCAACTCTCAGGATTTATCACTGGAAGTCTCCCTGGGTGACGTTTGGCTACTTTCAAGAGATAAAAGAAGTTCAGCGCAGCTTTCCCAGCCAGCCTGTCGTGAGGCGCTGGACGGGGGGAGGGATGGTCTCCCATGGAGAGGAAGAGGAGCTGACATTCTCCCTCATGATTCCGGCCTGGGAAAAAGCAGCGACTGAATCTCCAGCTTCTTTTTACAAGCAACTGCATGGCAAATTGGCCGAATGGATTAGGGCTCAGCTTTCGGTCTCCGTTAATCTCGCAGGAAGTGAGGATGTGAATCCAGGGTCTTCCTGCTTTCAAGCGCCGGCCAACGACGATCTCCTGATCCAAGGAAGGAAGGTGCTGGGCGGTGCACTCCGACGCAGTGGGGGAGGGCTGCTCTACCAAGGCAGCCTGAAGATGTCGGATATTCCTGGATGGGATCCGGCTCGGCTCTCTCCGACGGCATGGGCGGCGGCGTTCGGTGACTTCCTTGAGCCAAAGCAAATGAATGCTTCGATCATAAGGGAGGGAGAGGAATTGGTTGCGACGCGCTATGGAACCACGGGGTGGAATCATCGCAAATAAATCAAAGGTGCTCGAAGACAGAGGGGATTATTAGATTCCTTAGATACTGCATGTCGGTATTGTCACACGAAAGGGGTTGTCTTTCTTGCTGCAATCAAGCTGAATTTATAACTCAACCCACTCAATCCAATGACACGAAATTTCCTAGTCGCCTCTCTACTAGCCGCATCTGTTTTTCAGGCAAACGCTGCTACCGCGCTCAATGGCTCCGGGGCCACGTTCCCTGCCCCCATGTATCTTCGCTGGGCTTCTGATTTTCACAAGGCCAACCCTGATATCACTGTGAACTACCAAGGGGTTGGTAGCGGTGCGGGCATTAAGCAGTTCACTGACGGAATCACGGATTTTGGAGCAAGCGACGTCGCGATGTCCGATGCCGAGATCGCCAAGGTTAACGGCAATGTGCTGATGCTGCCTGCAACGGCAGGAACAATCGTGCTAGCCTACAATATCCCGGGAGTTCAGGGCGGCCTGAAGCTCTCCCGCAGCGCCTATGTCGGCATCCTGCTCGGCACCATCAAGAGCTGGAATGATCCCATCATCGTCAAGGAGAACGCCGGCATCACGCTTCCTAATCTTCCGATCACGGTTGTCGCTCGTTCGGATGGCAGCGGAACCACCGCCGTCTTCACCGCTCACTTGGACGCCATCAGCCCTGAGTTCACCAGCAAGGTCGGAAGCGGTAAGTCGGTAACCTGGCCCGTCGGCGTTGCCGGCAAGGGCAACGATGGTGTCACTGCTCTTGTCAAGCAGACCCCCGGAGCTATTGGTTATGTGGAGTTCGGCTATGCCGAGAACAATAAGCTCACCGTGGCCGCTCTCCAGAACAAGGCCGGCAACTTCATTGCCCCCACTATCGAGAGTGGTGCAGCGACACTGGCTTCGGTGAATCTTCCCGAGAATCTCCGTGCTTTTATCACCGATCCCGAGGGTGCCAACGACTACCCTATTGCCACCTTCACCTGGCTCCTTGTGAAGAAGACCTATGCCGACGCTAACAAGGCTTCAGCGGTCAAGGCCTTCGTAACCTACGGCCTCACCACCGGTCAGGCTATTGCTCTCGAACTCGGATACATAACGCTTCCTGCAAGCGTGGTCACCCAAGTTCAGGCAGCGCTGGCGACTGTCAAGTAAGGTCTCCTTCCATTCTACCAGCAGGCTAGAATTTCCGTGAGCGGTAATATCTCAACGACTGGACTTTCTCGTCCTCTCACTCAGGAATACCGCCCTCGTCCAGATTTCTTCCGGATGGCCTGCCTGCTGGCTTCGGTCCTGACCATCGTTCTCCTCGCTTTCATTATCGGCGAGATCTTGTTCAAGGCTTGGCCGGCCATGAGCAAGTTTGGACTGGGGTTCATTACGGGCATCCAGTGGAGTCCAAATAGGGGAGTCTTCGGTGTCCTTCCGGTGCTCATCGGCACTGCAGCAAGCAGTTTCCTGGCTTTACTTCTGGCTCTTCCCTTGGGTCTGGCGATTGCCATTTTCCTCAGCGAGGATTTTTTTCCGGGACCTGTGCGCCAAGTCATTCGTTTCGTGGTGGAGACGCTCGCGGCCATTCCTAGTGTTGTCTATGGACTCTGGGGAATCTTCGTGGTGATTCCTCTGGTCCAGCAGTATGGGGCCGTCCTTGCTGCCAAGGTCGGATTCATTCCATTCCTGGCTGGTCCCGCCTACGGGAATAGTCTGCTCACGGCCAGTCTTGTGCTGGCCCTGATGGTCCTTCCCACCATCACCGCGATCTCGCGTTCATCCTTAGTTGCGGTTCCTTACACATTACGCGAAGGATCTTATGCCCTTGGTGCCACACGCTGGGAGACCATCCTAAGTGTCATTATCCCGACGGCCGCTCCAGGCATCGTCGCCTCGGCTATCCTGGGTTTTGGGAGGGCCATGGGCGAGACCATGGCAGTTGCCATGCTTATCGGAAACAGCCAGCGGCTCTCCTGGTCGCTACTCTCGCCCTCCAATACTCTCTCCGCTCTTCTTGCCAACCAGTTTGCAGAGGCCGACGGCATCCAGGTCAGCGCTCTCATGTATGCCGCCGCCCTGCTGGTCCTGCTGACCCTAGGCGTGAATATCGCGGGCGAGGCGTTTCTCCGGCATACGCAGAAAGCCACGGCAGGCCTTCGTTAAAATTAACCCGAGCGATGACAAGCACTGCTTCTACCTCACCAAG
>CAIXGT010000240.1 GCA_903919105.1 uncultured Spartobacteria bacterium
AGATGGTATTAGACCTCTCCTCGTAAGAGGAGGGGTTTTTTGTTTAGAGGAGATTCTAAAAGGGTAACTGGATTGCTGACGCCTTTGGAGCGGCACAGAGAGTGATGCCCTGATCACTTAGAATCCGGGTCATCTATCAACTAGCGCGAATTTGGATTCAATCTTTTCTGGTTAGTGGCTTTTTGTAGCCGCGCGTTGGGGGATTGTCACCATGATGACTCCCATGACGGCGAGTAAGACCGCGGATGCGGTGAATCGACTCAGTGCAAGACCTCCATGGTCATGGGGCTTGTCCAGGAAATCCCCGACCACAGCTCCCAAGGGGCGCGTCAGGATGAAGGCAGCCCAGAAGAGCAGCGTGCGCGAGAGGGTGGTCTTCCAGTAAGCAAGTGCCAGGATGAGCAGCAATCCGCCGAAGATGGCTGCGCTGCCCAAGTATCCTAGGCCCGCGGAGTCTGAAGTCCAATCACCCAGAGCCGTGCCCAGAGTCTGGGAGCACATGATCGTGAACCAGTAGAAGAGCTCGGCCTTGGGAGTGTTGACAGTCGCTACGGCCACGGTGCCCAGAGTTTTCTTCCAGGCATAGAGCGAGGCCAGCAGAAGGCCGAGCAGTAATGCAGTCCCGCCTGCGTAGCCGATGCCGAGCGAACGGTCGCAGAAATCAGCCAGCGTGGTGCCGACGGTCGTCGTGGCAATGATGGTGACCCAGTAAATCACCGGGTGGAATTTCTTTGCAAAGATCTGTGTCAGGACCGCAATCACGAAGATCACCGCAAAGATTCCTGTGCTCAGGAGATAACCCAGATTGAGAGACATCGAGACGGCGTCTCCGCCGGTCTCTCCGAGCGTGGTGGCTGCGATCTTCAGGATCCAGAAACCGAGGGTGGCTTGGGGAACCTTGCTGAGAGCTCCGTTTGTCTGCCTATTCACGAATTATCTCCCGGGTTACGACTCAAGCTACGACTCAATATCCTTAGGAAGTTTCAGAGCCAGCAAGCGGAGACTGTTCAGCACTACCAGCAGAGTACTTCCCTCGTGGGCGGCAACGCCTAGGGTAAGGGGAACTGGAAAGAAAAAAGCGGTGCAGACCATGACGACCACGGTTCCTAGGGCGACCACAATGTTCTGGTTGATGATCCTCTTGGCTTGAACGCTCAAGAGGCGGGCTAGCAGGAAGTTCTCAATCCGATCGTTCATCAGCACAACCTCCGCCTGTTCGAGAGCGGCGTCGGAGCCTCGGGCCCCCATGGCCACGCCAACATCGGCGGCCGCGATACAAGGCGCGTCGTTCACCCCATCCCCGATCATGGCGACGCGGATCTTGCCTCCCTCCTTGAGGTTCTCGATGGCCCCGACTTTTTCATCGGGTGAGAGCTCGGAGAGAATCTCGCCGATCCCGACCTTCTCTCCGATCAGCTGGGCCGCCTCCCTGTGATCGCCAGTGAGCATGACGGTGCGAACACCCTGCTCGTGAAGCCTGCGCAGGGTGGTGATCGATGCGGCGCGGATCTCGTCCGAGAAAATCATCCGGCCGAGCAGTCCCTCTCCGGCTACCCAAACGACCGCGCCGGCCGACTTCCCTGCCGGGGGAAGATCGTCTTCGTGGAATAAGTCCAACCCGAGGACAAGCTTACGGCTACCCATCACAAAGGTCTCCCCATCGATATCGGCACGGACTCCCTTGCCTAGGATGGTTTGGAAGTTCGCCACCTCCATGGCGGGTATACCCCATGTCATAGCAATCCGCCGGATTGCACGGGAGAGAGGGTGTTCGGAGAGGCGTGCCAAGGAATGGGCTACCGAGCGAAAACGGGTTTCATTACCCTTAAATATTTCGACTTCCGCGAGGGTCAGGTTGCCTGAGGTAAGGGTTCCGGTCTTGTCGAGAGCCACAACGCCGACATCCGCCAGCGTCTCGATGGCCGCACCTCCCCGGTAGAGGATGCCGCGTCGCGCCCCGCTTGCGATCGCCGAGAGGATAGCCGAGGGGACCGAAAGAACTAGGGCGCAGGGAGAGGCCACCACGAGCAGAGTCATCGTCCGGTAGAAGGCGCTGGCCGTACCGTCACGTTTCTCAAACGGAGCGAGTCCCAGTAGCAGCCACCAGAGAAAGAACATGATGGTACAGATAAGGAGGATCGTCCACGTGTAGCCCGTGCCGAATCGGTCCGTGAAGCGCTGGGAGGGGGCCTTCAGGTTCTGGGCATTCTGGATGAGGCGGATGATTTTCTGCAGGGAACTCTCACTGGCTGGCCTAAGAACCCTTCCCTCCATGACCCCCCAGAGATTGATGGTGCCCGAGAGGGCCGTGTCTCCGAGGCGCTTCGATACCGGCATGGCCTCACCGGTCATATTTGACTCATCGCAGGCGCTCTCCCCCTTGATCACCTCCATGTCGGCAGGAATTTGTTCCCCGGTGGTGACGAGTATCACCATTCCGGGCACTAGCTTCTCCACAGGAACGGACTCCTCGATTCCATTGCTGAGGACGCGTGCGGTCTTGGGGGCTCCTCGGAAGAGGGCATCGATGGCCTTCTTGGTGCGGCCCATCGCGAAGTGCTCCATGGCACCCGATGCCGAGAAGAGAAAGAGCAGCAGGGCCCCCTCGCGCCAGGCGCCGATCACTCCCGCTCCGACAGCCACCGCTAGCATCAGGAAATGGACGTCGAGGATTCCCTTTCTGACACGCTGCCAAGCATCCTCGGCGGTATCCCAACCCCCGCAGAGGTAGGCCAAGAGATAGAAGACCGTGGCCCAAGCTTGGTTGTGGAAGAGAAGTTCACTGATCAGGCCCACCCCTCCGAAGACAAAACACCCGGCTGCCAGAATGGCCATCAAGCGCCACTCTTCGTGATCATCTTTCTCTTCATTCCCTAATAGGGAGCGTTTCCCCGCGACGCACTTCACCCAAAACTCGGAGCAACCCCCTCTCAGTCGAGAGAGCAGGGAGGGAGTTGAATCCTCGTTGGGCATTATTGAAACCTAGTGAATAGGCTAGGAATGAAAACAGGAGAATCGGATGACATTGGAGACGCGCAAAGGATGGCGTAGTTTTTCCTACGCCCACCAAGCATCAACAACACCGCGCGCCAACATCCCAAACCTCCATCAATTAGAACATGTAGCTGGCGACCACCTTCACCGTGCAGGGCGCGATGAGTTGGTTCCCCACCAT
>CAIXGT010000241.1 GCA_903919105.1 uncultured Spartobacteria bacterium
AAGGAAGGCTAGGGCAAGTAAGGTAAGTGTGGTTGTTTTCATAGATTGTGACCATCCCACATCTCTTGACCGACTTCTATTGGTAGAAGTGATTAGCTTTTCAGGATGAGATCCCTAAGCAATTTCACTAGTCGTTTCTAAGCATCTACCCATCTAGCTTAGAGGCTTTTCCGGGAGTAGGATCAACCTATGAAAACAACCTCCATGATCGGAATCGCCAGCTTGATACTCACCCTAACGCTCACTTCCTGTTTCTCCTACAGTAGCACCCAGAGGGGACATCCCTACACCACGAGTGTGAGCCAGCAGACCAGGAGCACGCCGAACACGACCACCACGACGCGGTCCATGACTTACTGATTGGAGTATTTGAATTCCATTGAAGAGGCCGGGGGTTCGACTCCCCTTACCTCTAAAACATCTCCAGAAGATAGCTTCTATTTCAGGCCGGAACGAGCCTTGGCGACAGCCGTTTTCTCCCTCACATAGGCCTCGTGGGTCATGACAGCGAATTTGTGGCGCATGGTATCGTAGATGGCAAAGGATTTCCCATCAGCAGTGTTCCAGACCCCGTTGATCGAGTAGCAACCGGCAGGACTCCAGTCGGAGCTGGCTCCCTCGTTTTTCAGCAAGGACTGGATCCGATCAGCGGGGAGATTCTCAGGTACACCTGATTCCTCCTTATCGGAAAAGAGACTCAGTACATCGCATTTCCCCCTGTAGAAATGGGCGATTGCGCACATCCCGTTCTTTCGGAAGTAGAGTAACCCGCTCTCCTTGAGGGCATCACGCTCGGGCTTTCCATAACGGGCAATGCACTGTTCCTGCGTGGCCCCGATTTCGGCACGTAGCGAGGAGCCCCAGAACGTCAGAGAACCAAGGAGCATCAGAGGCACAAAGCGCATTGCGGGCGATCATGATCGGAAAATGCCGTGCTTTGCACTTGCAAAAGATCTGCCTTAGGCCGATCACCGCATCATGGAATTCACCAACGCAACCGTTCACGCCAAAGCCAACATCTACTTCGAGGGCCGGGTCATCTCGCACACAGTCATCACTCAAGAGAATGAGCACAAAACCGTGGGGGTCATCCTGCCCGGAGCCTATCATTTCGGAACAGGCAAGGCCGAACGTATGGAGATCGTCGAGGGTTCCTGCGAGGTCGTTCTCGATGGAACGGATAAGACGGATTCTTACACCTCAGGTCATGCCTTCGACGTTCCCGCGAACTCCGGATTCACCATCACGGTGAAGCACGATCCCTGCCACTACATCTGCTCCTTCATCGGCTAAAGCCGACTTGGAAGTTGGAAGATCGAAGTTGGGAGTTTGGGGCTCATTGATTCCCATCTATCTACTATCTTCAATCTTCTAACTCCTAATTTTTGCATGAGCGAAAATTCTTCTGCCCGCTACGACCGGGCCTACTTTGACCGGTGGTATCGTGATCCGAAGACTCGTGTGAAGTCCGGATCGGCGATCGGCAGGAAGGCCGCACTGGCTCTCTCCGTGGCCGAGTATTATATGGAGCGTCCCGCCCGTACCGTCCTCGATGTGGGCTGCGGGGAGGGGAACTGGCTGCCGGCCCTGCGCTCACTGCGACCTAAGATCCGCTACACAGGAGTCGACGCCAGTAGCTATGCTGTGGAGCGCTTCGGGAAGAAGCGGAATATCCGTCTCGGCTCCTTTGCCACCCTTGAGGAGATCGGTCTTGCCGCGGAATATGACCTGATCGTCTGCAGCGACACAC
>CAIXGT010000242.1 GCA_903919105.1 uncultured Spartobacteria bacterium
GGCAAAGGCGATGGAGCGCATCTCGAGCAGGAACCAACTTTCGTCACCTTCGGTTCCTTCGGTGAAACGTCTGGGAGCCTGATTGCGTGAACTCTTGAAGTGGATGTTGCCACGTCCCCCTTTTCCTCCGTGACAGATGATGAATTCCTTGCCCACTTCGTCCAGGTCAGCAACCAGATCCTCGGGCATCGGATCGGCGAGGCCTTTCTTGGCACGGGGCTGATCGGAAGGAATCTCCTCCCCATCAATCAACTCAGGCTCGGCAAAGGGATCGTGAGGAGCCGGTGTTGGAAACCGATAGATCAAGGTGCCGACGGGAACAGGCACCACGAGATCGGGAGCAGACTTGCCATGTCGTTGACGGTAGGAGCCCTTGCCACCCGGTTTGGCTTTCAGGATCGGCTCGAAGAAGAGATTGGCCAACTGATCGATATGGTTGTCGGCACGGAGAATGACATCCCCTCCATCGCCTCCATCACCACCGTCCGGCCCACCCTTAGGAATGAACTTTTCACGGCGGAAGCTGGCGGAACCATCTCCTCCGTCGCCCGCCTTCGCATGCACCCTGACTCGATCAATGAACATTCGATTACCTTTGCAGAAGCTCGTCGTAAAGTCGCTCAGTTTTGCGGGCAATCGCATCCCATCCGAAGAACTCCTCGGCACGCTTCCGCCCGGCGGTCCCCATTCGCGAAGCAAGCACGGGATCGGCCATCAAGAGATTGATCTTGGAGGCAAGGTCTGAGGCAAAGGCTGCAGGCTCAGTTGCTTCGAAGGGACTCTCCTTCATCTGCTCAAGGGGAACAAGGAAACCAGTCTCACCATCGACGACTACCTCCTTGATGCCCCCGACAGCGCTGGCAACGACGGGCGTACCACAGGCCATGGCTTCGAGATTGATGATGCCGAACGGTTCGTAGATCGAGGGGCAGACAAAGACAGAAGCGCTCGAGTAGAGAACAATAGCCTCGGGACGACTCACCATCTTCTCAATCCAGACAATTTCTCCATGATGCTCCCGAGCTGAGGCGATCGCCTGCTGCATCTCCGCTGCGATCTCGGGCGTGTCAGGAGCGCCGGCACAGAGCACCACCTGGAAACCGGGATCCAGATGACGGATCGCACGGACCAGATGAATGATCCCCTTCTGACGGGTGATACGGCCGACAAAGAGGACATACGGGCGATCGGGATCAACGCCAAGTGATCGGAGCACTTCGGGATTTTTTGTTGATCGATACTCGTTCAGGTCGATGCCATTATGGATCACACTAAGGCGCTCTTCGCTGACATTGAAGAGGGAGAGGATATCCTTCTTGGTCTCCTCCGAAACGGCAATCACAGCATCCGCCATCTCAAGGGCTGTTTTTTCCACCCAGAGGCTGAAGTCGTAACCGCCTCCAAGCTGTTCGCGCTTCCAGGGCCTTAGCGGCTCGAGGGAGTGAACCGTAATGACTAGGGGGATACCGTAGTTAAGCTTCGCCATGATACCGCCGAGGTGGGTGTACCATGTGTGGCAGTGGACGAGATCGGCCGTGATTCCGGCCCCATTGAAATCAACACACCGGCGTGAGGCGCCCAGCGGGCTCTGAAGAGGCTTGGGGCAGGTCATCTCCGGAGTGCCCAAACCGAATCCCTCGACTGTGATGTTCCCGACCTTCTCATCCTGATCGCCGAAACAGCGCACCTCAACCTCCATGAGCTTGGCCAGTTCACGACTCAGGTAATCGACATGAACACCCGCCCCCCCGTAGATGTGAGGCGGATATTCGTTGGTGAGAAGGAGTGTTTTCATGGGAGTGATTTTATCCCAGATTATGCAATGGAATCAGGGAAACATAGAAATCTTGTTCACCAACGCGGTGAAGGGACTCAAGACAGAAGAAGAGGTAAAAATCTGGAACTCAAAAACTCAGGAAAGGAAGTGATGAAAGAGAATAGCTTGTCCCTGAGTAAGCTATCTGTATGACAAGATGCCTGAATCTCAGCAAGCGTCTTTTATTCCTCGTTATTTTCCTGAGTTCTTGAGTTCCAGATTAACTCTTCGGTCATCTCTACACTTGAAATTCTGATTCCTGTATTAGTTGCAGGGGTCCAACCCCTAATGCAATCTTAGGGTTTATAAAAACTTCACGGGTAGGAGATACTGTAGGATCCCCGAACTAAACTGGAGTCGAGGGAGGTTCACTCCTAGAAGAGAGGTCTTTGCAACCTGAATGGACTCGCTCCGTTCCAGCCCGATCAGCGAGGCACTCAGGGAACTTAAATCCGGTTCGTGTCCCACAATCATGACAGAATCAAGCTTTGCATAGGCTGATAACTCGGCCAGGGCCGCCTCAGGATTCATCCCGCAAGCGGCCCACGGAACTTCAGTGAGAGGCGGTTTACCCAAAAGCTTTGCAACAATCTCCGCCGTCTCACGCGCGCGGACAACGGGACTGGTGAGGATGATCTCCGGTCTGAGGCATTGCTCCTTCAAGAAGCAACCGACTCGGCGTGCTTGCTTGAATCCTTTTTCCGTAAGACACCGGGAAAAGTCATCGGGACGATGAGGCTCAGCCTCCGCATGACGTAAAAGATGGAGAAGCATTAGGAGAAAATTATGAAGTCAGAATGATGAAGTATGAAACTGGGAGAAAAAGTCTGAACGCAGACGCCTTTTTCATCCCTCATCATTCATAATTCATCCTTTCCC
>CAIXGT010000243.1 GCA_903919105.1 uncultured Spartobacteria bacterium
CGCGATCGGTCTGACAGGCTCATTCTTTCTTCATGACTCCCATTTTCTTCAATTGTTCGAAGGCCAATTGCCTATTCGAGATCTGCTCGCACAGGATCGACATGACCGCCACTCCAAGAACGTATCGCGCCCCCGGCTGCCAGGCCACACTTCCAAGCATCTCTAGTTTGACCACCGCAACCACTGTGGCGATTGAGTAAACCGGGATCAGATTCCAGGGCCTCACGGCACGGGCGATGGTACTAGCCAACTTCAAACCCGGTGGCCGCATCTTGAGGACGATCGCAAACCCAAGATAGAAAGCACACAAAAGAAAAACGGCGGGAGCAATGATCCCGCAAAAACAGACCAGAAGAGCAATGAGGTAATATCCCTGACGGCATAACTCGATGATACCGGTGATCATGTAGTCCGACTGGGATCTTCCCACGACTTCGAACGTTAGAATGGGTGTTGTATTGGCAAGAAGTAGGAGAAACAGACCGGTAAGCGAAAGAGCAAAGGGAGGCTGCAGTGACCGCTTTGCGATGTGAATCAACACAGTTGTGTCACACCGACCGCAGATGAGTTCCTGACCCGGGAGAAGTTCTCTCGCAAGACAGGGAGCCTCGCAATAGGGGCAGGCGATCCACTCGGGGCTGATGGTCGACAGGGACTTCATTGCAAGGGCGAATTGTGTCGAATGTTCTTGCGGATGTCTTGAGATCGACCGAACTGCAACATAAGAATCGCGGTGGTGACGGCCACGGTCAGCATGCCTGAAAGTGCGATTACGACCGTGATGGCGCTACGACCGTGCTGAAACGGATCAGAGCCAAACCCGAGGGTAGTGTAGGTACTGCCACAATAGTAGAGTGCCGTATTCATCGAGGGAATCAGTCCTGTCATGACCAAGGAGCTCGCCCAAATGACAATCTCCATAAGATGACCCACAACCATGATCAGGATGCATAGATAGCCGATGACCCGTGCGTGAAATGCTCGTCCTTTCTTAAGCAGTGGATCCATGAATCTCCCATGGATCGAGAACACCAACTCGGAGAAAAGGACGTGATTGATCATAACAAGAATCAGGATCAGTCCGGCAAATCCGACCGGAGAAAAGAATCCGGCAATCAGTTCCGAGTCCTGAACCACCGACGACTCTTTAAATGCCTGAACTAGGGAATCTTTCATCTTCCCGTGAGAGGGATAGTTAGTGAGCCGGGGCTAGGAAGCCCGTGCGTCAAGCAGGGCCACTTTGCCAAGACGACGCAGATGACGCGACTCCTGGCTGTACTCGGCATTAAGGAAAGTCTCCACGAGATCCCAGGCCACACAGGGGCCGACTGTCCGGCCTCCCATGCAGAGGATATTCATATGATCATCCTCGACACCCTGCTTTGCGGAGAAATGGTCATGGATTAGGCAGGCATGAACTCCCTCGATCTTGTTGGCGCAGACCGAGGCCCCGACACCGCTTCCACAGATCGCAATGCCGCGCTCCACCTCTCCGGCCACGACCGCATGGGCAAGAGGAACAACGTAGTCGGGATAGTCATCGTCATGGCTAAGCTGATGGGCCCCAAAGTCTACAACCTCATGTCCGGCAGCCTTGAGCTGCGCTACCAGCTCTTCCTTGAGTTCGAATCCCCCATGGTCGGTTGCAAGTCCTACAAGCATGAATGAAGTCTATTTCTTGTTACCATCAAGGCAAGGGAGAAGCTTCGCCATCAGATGGGAATAAGCCTGTTTGTGGGCACCTTGGGTTCTTCGCCCCGGATGTATTTGGGTGTCCACCAGATGAAGGCGTAGCGCATGGCGAAAAGGCCCACCAAAATACCGACAAGACGATCCCGGATGACGGTGAACTCCGTTATTGCATGCGGGTCCTGGGCGACAAGCATCACGAAGGCCAGTCCCATCTGCACGCCGATGTAGGAATACTTCACCCGCCCCATGCAGACCCAGGCGCTGATCCCGGTTCCCAGCGCCATAATGAGCAAGACCCCCATGAGATTGTCCATGTGGGGGATCAGGAACATGGCAAGGAATCCCATCAACCCTCCGATCGAGGCGCCGATGATGCGGAGTCGCTGCTTGAAGACCTGCGAATCGACATTGTTCATGGCCGAGACGGCGCAGGTGATCATGCAGGTATGAATCCCGCTCCAGTCGGTCATGCTGGCAAACATGTAGCAGGCCATGGTCGCCACCGTCGCCCTGGTGGCGAATTCTGCGTCCGTGAAATCTTTCCTCTCGACCACGGTGTGTTCCTCGGGAGTTGTTTTTGAGGACAACCCGCGCCTATCCCCCTTGGGGTCGAGGCAGGCCTCGGCATCCAACAACACATGCATGGCTTCGGCCAGTCGCGCGTTCCCGAAGGAATGGGTGTCGAAAACTTCACCATCCGCATTTTGCGCGCGCTGCCACTCCTCCCCATGCAAAAGACGTTTCCTGAGTTGATCTAGGTGCCTTGCAACGTTATGCCAATCATCCCGATCGGAGGCACTGGGCGGAACGGAGAGATCCCCCTCGAAGGCAACCCGGTCGATCTCACCGAGCGCCGAGACGATCCGGGTACAATTTTCCCTCTGCAACTGGGTCAGGCCTCCGAACTTCTGGATCATTTTGGCCTGATCCAGAGCAACACCCGCGTTCACCCCGAGCTCAAGCGGGGAGAGTTGTCCCTCGGCTCTTTTCAGGCAATGGATCTCGATGCGGTCCAGGCCCCTACGTACTTCCGCCCTGAGCAGATCCAGGGCACAGGGAGCACCGAATAGATACTCTACAAAGAACGAGGCCATGATGGTTAGTCCTATGGCACACCAGACCCATCCCAACTGACTGATCAATGTGTTGGGATTAGGATCCTGATCAAAGTTGAAACAAAAAATCGATGCAAAGCTGATCGGCAGCATGAAGACGACACTCAGCTTCGGGAGCCTGCTCATCAGGTAATAATTGACCCAGAACATACCCCCCCAGAGAAGAATCCTGAGCCAGGAGATATTCCAGGAGAGGCAAGCAATTCCAAGAATCCAAAGGGAGGCAAGAATCAGGGCAACAATCACCAGGACGGCGACAAAACGGGTCATCATCTTGTTTCTCTGGAGAAAGATGAAGACCATGAAGACACCCATATCCCCCATGGGATTGCGGAATGTCAGGACAACGATCCAGATCAGAAGGCAGGCGCTGACCATTCTCATCGTCCCGCCGAACCGGTCGGGCAAAGGCCTCAACTCCTCCAAGACCTTACGGAAAAACGCAGCGATATCCACGCCTCCAATCACGAAGCGAGCCATGGTCCCAATCCCTGAGGGAGTTCCCATGGGAATCAACGGCTGGCGTGAACAGTCGCGGCGGCGGTGGCACCTACGCGGAGGATTTCCTGCGGAACCTCCTCGGAAAATTTAATCCTGACAGGAAAACGCTGTTCCAGTTGGACCCATTCAAGGGCTTGGGGAACGACCGGCAGGATGCTTTTCTGGAGCGCCTGGGGAGTAGCACCCCATCCGATGCTCTCCACGGTACCCTTGAAGAATTTCCCGGCGGCGGTCTTGAGTTCCACCGTGGCTGGATCCCCCACTTTCATCCTCTGGATCTGCCCCTCGCGGTACGGCTCGCAGACCCACCAGGAGTTGATGTCGATCAAGGTGAAAACCTGTTGTCCCTCCGACGCGAACGCACCCCGGGAGATCGACATTTGCGAAATCAGCGCGTCGAAAGGTGCCTTGACGGTGCAATACTTAAGATTCAGCTGAGCCTGGGCGAGGGATGCAGTAGCGGAGTCTCTCTTGGCCTGGGCCTCGGCGATACTGAGAACGGAGGATTGGGCGGCGAGCACTTGGGCCTGCGAGGCGGCGACTCCTGCCAGAGCGGCCTGCATTGAGTTCTTCGAATCACTCACGTCCTGGGCACTCGCATAGTGCTTTGCCAGAAGTGGGGCGATCCGTTCGTAGGTGTCCTTTGCCGTCGCGAGTTTCGCCTGAGCCTGATCGAGGGAGGCCTCGGCGGACTTGACTTGAGCTTCCTGGGCGGCGATCTGCAATCCCGCGTTCTTAAGAGCCCCCTCGGCCATGGCAAGATTGGCGGTCGCGGACTGCACGGCGAGCTCATAAGGGGCGGGGTTGATCTCATAGAGCAAATCCCCCCTGTGAACCAGTTGGTTATCCTTGATCGGGAGTTCCTTGATCGGACCGGAGACCCGAGGGGCGATGCCTATCATGTCAGCCATGAGTACCCCGTTGTTGCAACGGGGATTCTTGGAGTTCCAAGCATAGGTGATCACTGCGGCACCGATCGCCAGGATGACAAAGCTCCAACCAATCACGGCCCCCAAGATGCCCTTACTGGAATGGCGTTCCGCTGGGTTTTCAGCAAGTCCAGTGGGATTCTTTTGCTCTTCGGTAGTCATTTCATTCATTGGGTGAAAAAGATAAGGTAGATCAACAAAGTGAAGAAAACCCCCAGACAGGGGTAGCCGATTGATCGGGGGCGAATCCATCCGTCGATGCCGACCTTAATTAAGATGAAGCGAGAGATCAGGGAGAGCGCCCAACCAATCAGAATCGAGAGAAGCCATGCGGGAAAGTAGGCCCCGCCGATTTCCTGGATGCAGGAACAACCTGAAAGAAATCCGGTCGCACCCAAGGCGGCTACAGAAAGAAGGTGCCGTTTCATCGGTTCGAACGTTAGGGATGGCATGTCAAGAGGAGCAAGGGGAAAACCGAGCTCGACAGCCTCTTCGGATCCCTTTTACTTGCCCATTCGATGAACATCTTCCGTTTCTCCTTAGCCATGGCAGCAGCCATGATCTGGACGGCTTTTGACACCACGCTCAATGCCTCTTCCCGGGAGACCTCGAACTCTGTTTCCATCCCTTCCTCCAAGGACAAACAGGCAATCATTCCCTCCTCGGCAGAAATGACCCGTCAGATGGAACTCATGGCGAAACTCCATGATTACAGCTTCGTCGATCCCAAGAAGAGCTACACGCTTCCCGAGCTGGTCGATCTGGCACAGCGCCACAATCCCTTGACTCGTATTTCCTGGGAGATGGCAGTCCAGGCCGCCGCATCGACGGGGATGACGGAGGCCCAGTTCTACCCCACCCTGACCGTGGTGAGTAGCTACGGCGGGGGCTACTGGAGTCAGGACCTGACCGGAGCGAAAAGCCAGTCCGGCATCGTCGTTCCCGTGAACTTCAATGACCATGCTAGCGGCGACTACAGCAACCTCAGTGCCGGAGTGAACCTGCGGTACACCCTCTTTGACTTCGGACAGAGGATATCCAGCACCAAGGCTGCCAAGCATACCCAAACCGCCTCCAATCTCTCCTTCAATGCAACCCACCAGCAGATCACCTTCCAGGTCACTCAAGCTTACTACACGCTGGAGACCGACCGGCGACTCATCGAGACTGCCGAGGTTTCCGCAAAATCGGCAGAGGACGTCCTGGGATCCACCCAGGCCAAGTATGATCAGGGGCTTCTGACCGAACCCACGCTGCTTCAGGCGAAACAAGCGAAAGCCCAAGCGGCCTTCGACCTCGTCAATGCCCGCTCCAACTGGGAAGTGGCACGCCTCAATCTGATCCAGGTGATCGGCGCCGAACCGGAATGCGGCTTGAAGGTAGCACCCTACGACTTCTCCCGTCTCGATAGCCGTCTTCAGGCACCGCTCGATCAATTTGTGCAATCCGCGATGAAGCAGAAACCAGACTTGCTGGCCAAGGTCGCCAAGGCTCAGGCCGCAGAGCAATCTTTTCGCGCTACGAAAGCAGGCACTCTACCTCAATTCTCCATCAAGGGGGTTCAGAGTTACCAAAATTTTAATACCACGATCAACGGGTCAGCTATCCACAATGTCGGTTTGAGTTTCCAAAACTACGGGGGATCGGTGAATGTCGAATGGCCCTTCTTTGACGGGGGCCTGAACAGGAATAAGGTCAAGCAGGCCGATTCATCCTGGCGTGAGGCCAATGAGGCGGTCCTTCAGGCACGCGATGAATCCGTTGCAACTGTCTGGCGCTCCTACACCACCGCCAAATCGTCGCTTCAGAGAAAACAGTCTGCTGATGAACTCCTGAAGGCCAGCCAAGCCTCCTACGACTCGCTGATGGCAAGCTTCAATCTAGGCAGAACACAGATTCAGGATGTACTCAACGCCCGCACCTCTCTGGCCCAGGCCATGTCCACCAAAGCCGAGTGCGACCAGTCGATTGCCGCCAGTCTGGCAACGCTTGCCTACGCCAGTGGGCAGCTTTGAAAACCATCGGCTTCAAAAGGTATTTCCAGAAAACCCAAAATTGCCAGCCGAGGACTCTGGGGATAGTTTTCCCTCCATGCAACGCCGCTGGATCCTTCCGACCATTCCCGATGCGATCCTGACGCATCGCCTGGCGGTGGAACTCGGGATTCCCGATGTGGTGGCAACCCTCCTGAGCGCCAGAGGATTCTCAACTCCCGATGAAGCCACACTCTTCCTGGATCCGAGACTTGCCAGCCTGCGTCCACCCGAGGAAATCCCGGGCATTACCGAGGCTGTTGCCCGCTTGGTCGAAGCGATCCAATCCAAAGAACGGATTACCCTCTACGGAGACTACGATGTCGATGGGGTCTCCTCATTGACCATTCTCTGCCGCTACCTTCGCGCCGCAGGAGGAAGCGTGGAATGCTTTATTCCTGACCGCTCTGCCGAGGGATATGGACTCAGCACGGCAGGCGTCGCGCGCTGCCTCCGGGAAACAATCCCTAGCCTTGTTGTGGCGGTCGATTGCGGAACCAACTCTCGCACCGAGGCGGAACAGCTCCGTAAAGCAGGCTGCGAACTCGTCGTGCTCGACCATCACGAGCCCGATCCAGAAACCGTAGGTCCATTCTCCGCCGCTCTAGTGAATCCCAAATTAGGAAACGATTTTCACTATCTCTGCAGCGCTGGGATCGTTTTTAAACTCTGCCATGCCATGCAGAAAGCATCTCCGGTGGAAGGACTCGACCTTCGCGACTTCCTCGATCTTGTGGCCGTGGGGACCGTCGCCGACATCGTCCCCTTGACGGGCGAAAACCGGATCTTCGTGAAGGCTGGCCTCCTCCAACTGGCTCGCTCTCGCTGGGCAGGCCTTCATGCCTTGCTCCATGTTTCGGGTGCTGTCGCGCCCTATGATCCCTCGGATATCGGATTCAAACTGGGACCCCGGATCAATGCAGCAGGCCGCCTCGGAAGCGCCACCGAGGCTCTCCGCCTTCTACTCACCGACGATGCGAATGAGGCGACGAGAATCGCTTCCGGATTGGAATATCAGAACAGGCAGCGCCAGACCGTCGAGAGGGATGTCACCCTTCAGGCTGAGGAGTGGGTTGCAGCACACTTTGATCCGAACCGCCATGCGACCATCGTGGCAGGAATGAAGGACTGGCATCAAGGAGTGGTCGGCATCGTCGCCTCGCGTATTTCCCGTCGCTGGCATCGACCAACACTGATTATCGGGTTTGACGACACCGGTTCCGGCAAGGGAAGCGGACGTAGCATCGAAGGACTGCCTCTCGTCGAGGCCCTCGGCCGATGCTCTGAACTGCTGGATGCCTATGGAGGCCATGATATGGCAGCCGGTCTGAGTCTTAAAGAATCGCGGTTAGAAGAATTGAGAAATCGCTTCGAGATTGCGACAAGGGAGATCATCTGCGAAGAGGATCTGATCCCTAGGCTCCGTCTGGATGCCGAACTAGACCTAGGGCTTGCTGATGAGGACTGGCTCGAGACACAGGACCGACTTGCCCCCTTCGGCACATCGAACGCTCAACCCCTGCTGTTTTCCCGAGGAGTCACACCCTCCTCGACTCCCCGTGTCCTCAAAGAGAAGCACCTGAGACTGGAACTCAGCAGCAGTGGAAAAAAACGGGCTGCCATTTGGTTCAATGCCTCATTGAACGAGCTGCCCCGGCCCCCTTGGGATGTAGCCTACACCGTCAACCGCAACACATGGCAGGGACGCGATGAGGCGCAGGTGCAGATCGTGGCCATCAGGAGCGCCTCGGATAACGCATAAACGTCGATTCTCAAATCCACAGAATAAAAATAATTTGGAACTCAGGAAATCAAGAATAGTAACAGCTTTTACCAAACTTTATTTCCACTCCTTTCCTGAATTCCTAAG
>CAIXGT010000244.1 GCA_903919105.1 uncultured Spartobacteria bacterium
ACCAACCCCGATCAGAATCCGCAGAGCCCTCCCCGTTCCGATCCGCAAGGCGATTCCCGTTAGGACTCCGAAGCCCATTCTGCAAACTGAAGAACCCCAGACTCAGCTCCAATCTCAGTATCAGTCCCCGGCCATGGCTGTTCCCATTGCGATATCCGCAATCGCAGCGGCCACCAGCCCACCCGTGATTCCCCAACAAACAGCGGTTACTCCTACTCCTCTACCGGAGCCTCCTGCTGTTCCAACTGCTCCGTCTGCACTTGCTTTGCCAGATCCTGTGCAAACAACCACGAGCGGAAAACCGATCGACTAAAGTTTCAGCTAAAACTTCCAGATTTGCTGAGCCACAAGGATCAAAACAAAGAGAAGCCCTATCACGGCATTCGTCTCGAAGAAGGCCTTGTTGATCTTTCCAAGATCGAGCGTCCGTGCAATGCGATGCTCATAGACCAACAGGAATGGCACGGGGATCAGCCCTAGGAAATAGATCTTCCCGAGATGAGCCGAGAGACCGAAGCCGATCAAACCCATCAGCATCAGCAGATGCAGCCAACCGGCTAAACGCAGCGCGCCTGGAACACCAAGCCAGACGACCATCGAGTGGAGCCCCTCACGGCGATCCGCCTCCACATCCTGCGTGGCATAGATCATGTCGAATCCCGCCACCCAGCAGAGAACACCCGCAGCCAGAATGATCGGAGGCCAGGCAAACGAACCGGTGGCAGCGAGCCATGCGCCCACAGGAGAGACCGAGAGGGCAAGTCCTAGAAAAAACTGGGAGGCATGAGTGAAACGCTTTGTCAGGGAATAGAGAAAGATGATGCCAAGTGCCACTGGCGAAAGGATGAGGCAAACCCGATTGATAAAAAGAGTCGTGGCCATAAAGAGCAAGGCACTGATCAGGCACGTCATGATGGCCGCATACTTGCCAAGCAGTTGATGCCGGCCCGCAGTCCTGGGATTGCGTTTGTCGATCTCCCAGTCAGCGATACGATTGAAGATCATCGCTGCAGTACGTGCAAAAACCATGCAGAGCAGGATCAAGCCGAAGATCCGCCACCCCGGAAAACCCCCAGCTGCAACGATCATCGATCCGAGAGCGAATGGCAGGGCAAAAACCGTGTGCGAGAACCGGATGAAGGTGAGGAAACGGGAGATGAAGCTCAAAGTTTTTAATATGGAACTCAGGAACTCAGGAAAAGAGATGTAGGCTTTGTCGTGAATGAAGGCCGACCGGAAGCCGAACTCTCGACACTCGTCCCTCGACTTTCGACAGTCCCTTACTACTTGCTTCCCGGCTTTACGGCTGCAATACCGACGAGATCTTCGGGAAGTGCATCTGCAGCGAAGGTCTCCGGGGTCATCTGGATCAGACTGACAAAAGGACATCCGAAGTCGGGCAGATTTCCTCCGCTGCGATCGACGATGGATCCGGCTGCGACAACGATGCCACCCAGAGCACGGATAATGTCGATGGTCTCTTGCACTCGCCCACCGCGGGTGACGACATCTTCGGCTACGAGAAAGCGCTCTCCCGGTGTCACTTCAAAGCGGCGCATAACAAGCCCTCCGTTACCATCCTTCTCCACGAAAATATGGCGGGTGCCAAGGTGGCGTGCGACTTCTTGGCCGACGATGATACCGCCGACTGCAGGGGAAACGACCGTCGGCTTCTTACCCTCCACTTCCGTGTGGAAAGGACGTAGCTTCTCCGCCAACTCCCCGCAGACCTCAGCCGCGACAGGGGCATCCTGGAGTAGAAGGGCACATTGAAAGAACTCCCGGCTATGAAGACCGGAACGCAGAATGAAATGACCGTGGAGCAGGGCTCCGGTTTGTTTGAAAAGGGCTAGGACGTCGGGCATTGGGGAAAAAGGGATTTAGGCTGAAGACTATTAGGCTTTTAGATCAGAGAAACGGCCATAGCCGATGATATCAATTTTGTGAGTTATTATTCAGGTTTCAGGTCTCAAGTTTCATCCTTCTTCATTCCGCTGCGGGGCTCCGACAAAGGAGATCCCACGTTTTTGGCGGTCGAGGAATTCCTTGGCAAGGACGCGATAGGCCGTGGATCCCGGTCCTTTAGGATCATACTCGAGGATGGTCTTGCCGAAGCTCGGAGCCTCGCTGATGCGGACGGAGCGGGGAATAGCGGCATTAAAGACAACCTCCTCAAAGTGGGCGCGGACATCACGCACGACTGCGGCGCTGATATTGGTGCGGACGTCGAGCATGGTCATGAGAAGTCCGCTCATAGCGAGGGTCGGATTGGCTCCGGACTCACGGATCTGCTCCATGACGCTGACCAGCTTGCCGAGTCCCTCGAGGGCGTAGTATTCGCACTGGATTGGGATCAGGATCTCGTCGGCGGCGCTCAGGGCATTGGTCATCAGGATGCCGAGCGACGGAGGACAATCCAGAATGATGAACTCGAAGCGTCCCGAGTTGCGCACAGGTTCTAGTACACTGCGGAGTTGACCCAGATGGCCCTCCATTCTTGCCACCTCGATCTCTGCGCCGGCCAGGTCGAGGTCGGCGGGAATACCGGCCAGATTCGGAAGACGCGTCTCCTGGATCAGCTCCTCCATCGGGGTCTCGCCGATCATTGCAGCATAGAGGCTACTCCCATCACCTGTCTCGAGGCCCAAGGCGCTGGAGGCATTACCCTGGGGATCCAGATCGAGCAAGAGGACGGGATGTCCCGACTCCGCAATGGCCGCAGCGAGGTTGACCGAAGTGGTGGTTTTTCCGACGCCTCCCTTTTGGTTGGCGATGGCGATGACTTTGGTCTTCATGGAGATTAGTTTGCCGCCCCTCCGTAGTAATCGGCAAGCCCTTGCGCCACCGCATCGGCATATTCCCTGTAAATGCTTGGCAAAGAGAGCCCGCCCACATTCCTGCGACCCTCGTAATCTCCGAGCTGGACCCTGTTGAAGACAGGCTTGCTGTTCATGACATACGGCTCGCAATAGACCACGGGACACTCGAAGAGCCTGTTGGCCAGAAGATTGCGCACCCAGAGGTAGGGGTTGGAGGAGGCAGGGATGGCATTGGTGCTATGATAGATGAAGGGGGGAAGGCCGGTGGCGGTAGCCAAGGAACGGGCGACACTTTCCGAGGCTCCCAACTCTTCGTTGTGAGTCCCTCCTAGCAGCTTCACAAGCATGGTGTAGCGCTCATCCTCATGCAGGAGTTCGTTGCCCGACATATCCCCGGAAAGAAGAAGGTGGAGATGGTTCTTGTCCGTCAGCGTGGGCCGGGCGGGATTCCCCCATTCCTCGGCATTGAAATGCAGGCAGACGACAAGATCGGGCCGGATCACGGAATTCACCAGGCGGGCCCTATTGTGGATCTCGCCGACGCGGTAAAAAAGCCGTTCGGCCTCGAACTCCAGACGGGTGCTTGAAAGGGGCGCCCCCTGTTCCTTAAGAGAGCCCGCAGCCGCTTTCTTGAGTTTGTCGGGCCGCAGCGAGGTCGTGGCTCCATTTTTAGAACGGGTCAGCCAGACTTCCGCTCCCATGGCTTCCAGTTTCTTTTTGAGGATCTTAGCCACAATCAACGTCATCTCCCCCTCCTCGACCGGCCTCGAGTGACCGATCTGGAACCAACGGGCCTCCATCCGGGCGAAGTTCCCTCCGAGATGACCCGGGTCGATCGCGATCCTCAGTCCCGCCAGCGGCTTGCCTGGTTGCGGGGATCGTTGCCCCCGTTCTTTCCAGAAACGAGGGGTGATCTTGGCGGCACTCCCCGGAGGAGCCAGCGGCAGGATGATAGGTGTCGCCCCGGCATGAGGCGTGATCATTGCCTGACTCGGAGTCAGCGAGATCCACTGGCGCCAGGAGCCATCTGGCACATAGACCTGCCGGAGCAGGCGCTCGAATTCAGCGGCCGTGATAGTCCCGGAGTAGCGGGAAAGGTCCTTCCAGTCAGGCTGAGGGGCCAGGGGACTGAGTAACGCACCCTTGCCAGAAGACAAGGTCAACAACAAAAGAGGCAGCACAAGGAGTCGAAGCAGGCTTGCTTGAGGGAACAGTTTCTTCACGCAGATGCATTTTTACATCGTCCAGGGTGCTTGTTTCGATAAAAACCGCTGGGTGATTAAAATCCTTTTCCTTGGCGATGTGGTTGGAGAGCCAGGTCGTATGGCCGCATGCCGGACCGCAGAGCTCTACCTGAAACGCGGTGATGCGGACTTTATTGTGGTCAACGGGGAGAACGCAGCGGCGGGTCGTGGGATCACTCCAAAGCTGGCGATCGATCTCATGAGGAGCGGCGTGGCTGTCATCACCACCGGCGATCACATCTGGGACCAGAAAGAGATTTATTCCTACATCTCCACAGAACCTAGGCTCCTACGACCGATCAACTATCCCCCCGGCACGCCCGGCGGAGGGAGCATCGTTCTGGAGACGGCCCACGGCCCCATCGCCGTCATGAATGTCCAGTGCCGGACCTTTATGAAGAACCCGCTGGAGAATCCCTTCCTGGCAGCCTCAGCCGAGATTGAGCGTCTGCGCAAAGAGACCCCCGTGATTATCGTGGATGTCCACGGCGAGACCACGAGCGAAAAGATCGCCATGGGCCGTCATCTGGATGGCAAGGTCTCGCTGGTCGTCGGAACCCACACCCATGTGCAGACTGCCGACGAGCGGATCTTTCCCGGAGGCACCGGCTTCCTCTGCGATGCTGGGATGTGCGGTCCGGAGGACTCCATCTTGGGACGCGATTGCGATGCCGTCGTGGGGCAGTTCCTCACCTCGATGCCGGCCAAGTTCCCGGTGGCCCGCGGGCCCGTCATGGCCTGCGGGGTACTTGTCGAAGTCGATCCTGAAACCGGAAAGGCCAAAACAATCCGCCGTGTCTTGGAACGCTACGGCGCACCTTAGAAAAACTCCCTTAACGAGCTTTTCGCTGGCGTTTGCCATCGGGCAACCTAGTGTGCCGACGCAGTCTCTTTCCCACAAACCAACTTCCTTTTATCATTCCCATGACCATTACCAAAGGCTCCGTTGTTCTCTTCGACTACACGCTCACCGACGATGACAAGGAGCTTATTGACTCCTCTAAAGACGCAGGCCCTCTAGCCTACCTGCAGGGCGAGGGACACATCGTCAAGGGCCTCGAGAAGGCCATGGAGGGCAAAAGCGCCGGAGATTCCTTTAAGATCAGCGTCGCTCCCGAGGAGGGCTACGGCACGATCGATCCGGCGAAGATCGCCGTGGTCGATGCTGATCAGATCGAAGGCGGTGATGAACTCGAGGAAGGTATGCAGTTGGAAGCTTCCCATGATAGCGAGGAGGGAGAACAGATTGTGGTCGTCTCCAAGATCGAGGGAAATAAAGTGACCCTGGATGGCAATCATCCGCTAGCCGGCATGAACCTCCACTTCGATATCAAGATCCGTGAAGTTCGAGCCGCTACCGCCGAGGAAATCGAACACGGCCATGTGCACGGTGACGGCGGCCATCATCACTAATACCGCAGCGTTTTAGATCTCCCGCAGAGGCGCGGAGAGTTTTTATTCTGTGTTGTTAAAGGGCTTGGAGAGTGGCCCTAAGTGACTGGAAGTTTTGATGCCGCGCTAGGCGCGGGAGCGAAGCTGTAGTGAACTACTGCGAGCCAACAGCAACACCGCGCGGCGCAAAAATCCCAGACACCTCAATTACTTGAGGTCGAAGCGGTCGAGCTCCATGACCTTCGCCCAAGCCGCGACGAACTCTTTCACGAAGAGCGCTTGCGAATCTGAGCAGGCATAGACTTCCGCCAGGGAGCGGAGTTGGGAGTTCGATCCGAAGACCAGATCGGCGATTGTACCAGTCCACTTCAGCTCGCCAGTCTTCCGGTCACGTCCTTCCAGCACACCTGGAGTAGCAACGGACTTCGTCCATTTCGTCCCCATATCGAGGAGATTTACGAAGAAATCGTTGCTCAAGGTTTCGGGACGTTTGGTGAAAATGCCGTGCTCGGAGTGAGCGAAGTTAGCATCCAGCGCCCGGAGGCCACCGATGAGAACCGTCATTTCGGGAGCGGTGAGCGTCAGGAGATTGGTCCGGTCGATCAGGAGATCGGCCGCATAGGCATCGTGTCCTTTTCGGAGGTAATTGCGGAACCCGTCTGCAATCGGCTCCAGAACGGCGAAGGAATGTACGTCGGTCTCTGCTTGAGAGGCATCCATGCGACCAGGAGTGAAGGGAACCTTCACGTCTTGGCCCGCTTTCTTTGCTGCGGCTTCGACGGCAGCGCAGCCGCCGAGAACGATCAGATCAGCGATTGAAACTTTCTTTCCGCTTTTCTGCGCTGCGTTGAACTCCTGCTGGATGGCTTCAAGTGCCTTGAGAACCTTGGCCAGTTGGGCCGGTTGGTTGACTTCCCAATCCTTCTGAGGAGCAAGACGCAGACGCGCGCCGTTGGCGCCACCGCGCTTGTCACTTCCGCGGAAAGTGGAGGCGGAAGCCCAGGCGGTGATGACCAGCTCCGAAATCTTCAGACCGGATGCGAGAATGCGAGCTTTCAGATCCGCGATCTCGGCTTCCCCGATAAGAGGGTGATCGAGTGCCGGAATCGGATCCTGCCAGATCAGCACCTCGGAAGGAACATCCGCTCCCAGATAACGGGCCCTCGGACCCATGTCGCGGTGGGTAAGCTTGAACCAGGCGCGCGCGAAGGCATCGGCGAACTGGTCGGGGTTCTCAAGGAAGTGGCGGGAGATCTTCTCGTAGGCAGCGTCAAACCTGAGCGAGAGATCGGTGGTGAGCAT
>CAIXGT010000245.1 GCA_903919105.1 uncultured Spartobacteria bacterium
CCGTCTGTCGCAATATCGGTATAAATGATCGTCCGGATCCCGGCATTCACGGCCTCACGAGCAAGATCAAGGGCCGTCATCTCCATCGTCTCCACCCATCCCTTCCCGGCGACCTTTCCCTCTTTGGCATCAATGCCCACCGCCAGACGGGATGGACCGAAGGCACCCGCAGCTTCTGCTATGAAGCCTGGCTCGGCAGCCTTGGTGCCGATGATGACTCTACGAACACCGGTCTCCAGACCCGCCTCGATTGATCCAGCATCACGCATCCCTCCACCGAGTTCACAAGGCACAGAGACAGCCTTGGCAATCGCACGAATGACGTCCAGATTTCGACTCTTTCCCTCAAAGGCGGCATCGAGATCCACCAAGTGAATCCAGTCTGCCCCGGCAGCCTCCCACTTCAATGCCATGGCGACAGGATCATCACTGTAGACAGTTTTTTTTGCGGCAAGGCCGCGTTCAAGACGGACAACCTGACCGTCCATGAGATCAATGGCGGGATAAAGAAGCATATTGGGAAGTGAAAAGAGAAAGGTAAAAGGTGGAAAAGTGAAGAGGTATCTAGAGGGAAGAGATAAAGTTTCTGAGCATTTTGAGGCCGAGTTCCTGACTCTTCTCGGGGTGGAACTGAACCGCGCTCAGGTTGCCTTTGGTGACACTTGCAGCGAATTCCACACCATAGTGACAAGTGGAAGTGACGACCGCATCATCCTCGGGAACCGGGTAGTAAGAATGGACAAAGTAGAAATCAGGATTCTCACCCAGCCCCGTTGTCAGGCTATCAGAGGGTTTGTGGATGTGCAGTTGATTCCATCCCATATGGGGAATCTTGAGTCCCGAGGACTTCGGAAAATGGACAACCTTTCCGCGAAGAGCGCCGAGGCCCTCAACACCTGGAGATTCCTCGCTTGAGTCAAAGAGAAGCTGGTAGCCCAGGCAGATGCCGAGGTAGGGCTTGTCGGCACCGATCCAAGACTTGATTACAGCCCAGAGGCCTGTCTCTCGAAGCTGGCGAGCACAATCCCCGAAAGAGCCTACCCCAGGAACCACCAAGGCGGCACATCCAGCCGTGTGGCTCTCGCACTGAACATGGGTGCACTCCCCGCCGGCATGCTCGATAGCGCGCTGGACGCTTCGGATATTGCCGCTGCCGTAGTCGACGAGACCGAGAAGCGGCGGCTTGCTCACAGCACGCCCTTGGTGCTGGGGATTCCCTTGACCCGATCATCACGGGAGACAGCGACATCGAGGGCTCGTCCCAGCGCCTTGAAGATCGCCTCCGCCATGTGATGGGCATCACGTCCGGCCAGAATGGAGACATGGAGTGTCAGGCCAGCCTGTACGCTAAATGCACGCAGGAACTCCTCGACGAGCTGAAAGGGAAAGAGTCCAATCGCCTCGACGCCGCGCGGAACCTCGTAGGCAAGGTAAGGACGTCCGCTGCAATCCACGACGACCCGGGCCAGGGCTTCATCCATCGGAACATAAGCACTGCCATAACGACGGATCCCCGACTTGTCACCGAGGGCCTTCGTAAAGGCAGCCCCGAGCGCCAGTCCGACATCCTCCACGGTATGATGATAGTCGACCTCAATATCACCCTTCGCCTCGACATCAAGATCAACGAGGCCGTGTCGGGAAAACAGTGTCAGCATGTGGTCGAAGAACGGAATGCCGGTTCGGATGGAAGATCTCCCTTCGCCATCGAGTGAGATACGGAGGGTGATCTCGGTCTCACTAGTCTTGCGATCGAGGGATGCGGAGCGGGCTGTGTCGGTCATGGCTTAACAGGTGTGATAGGTGTCGGTGACGAAGTCGGTTTTTTGGGAGCTGCAACTGCTGCTTGGGCTGCGACTGCAGCTGCAGCGGTGGCAGCGGCTTGGGATTTGGCAAGATCATCCAACCGGAGCTTAAGCCGGCTGTTCTCAATGTTTGCGGGCCACAGGGTCTGGGATTGGGACAAAAGGTCCTGCGCCTCCTTGAGCTTTCCCTCGGAGACAAGTCTGGCGCATTGAGTTGAGGCGGCCATCCCCTCGGTCATCGGGATCTTCTGGAGGATTGTGAGGCGGATTTTTTCGGCCGCGATCAGTGTCTGGAGAGAATCCATGGACTCCTTGCTGTTCTGGAAAATCGGGAAGAACTTAGAACCGGCGGCGGTTGCAGTCGCCTGTGCATTGGTCGCCTCAAGCTTTTCGTTCTCCAGAGCATCCTTGATCTCCCTAGCCTGGTCCGCGGGGGCCTGGGAAATGGCTTTCTGGCGACGTTTATCGATGATTTCGAAGTTGGTCTTCGCGAGGGTGAGCTTTTCCTGAAGTTGATCAATCTGGGTCTGGGCCAGATTAATAGCGTCCGGCATAACCTCCGAACCCGGGAATTCCTTTTCAAGCAGTTCGAAGGATTGGAGCGAAGACACGCAATCATTCGTCGCGGCCAATTCCTTCATCTCGGTGAACTTGATCTTCGCTCCCGATTGATAAGGATCCGCGGCGATCTGAGCAGCAGTGATCCAGACCCCGTTGATCCTGCGGTCTCCGCGGCGGACACGGGAGCGTTCCTCGTCAAGGGCATGGAGGTCCTCACGGAGCTCCGCGAGATGCTTTGAATAACGGTAGCGTCCTAAGAATTCAGGAATCTTTTTATCGATGAGCTGGTCATAGAATGCCGTGTCTAGAACTGTTTCGGGTGTTGCCAGATTCCCGATTGCCAGGAAGGCCTTCTCATCAGCGGGAATCGCGACCATGTGAGCAATTTCATCCCGGGAATAAAACCTTTGATCCTTGATTGTCGGGGTGACGTAATACTCGATCAGTACGGCATCAGGTTTCTCACTCAGTATCTCACCCTTGATTTCCCTTCCATCCTTGAGGGTGATGAGGTCGGCCCTCAAGGTCACCGCCGCGAAGGCTACAATCAGAAGGCAAAGCAGGGGAAAATTAATGCGCTTCATCAAAAAATTATCTTATCTGTTTTTTTTTAGGAAACCAACCCCAGTTTCAATTTTTTGACCGTCTCGGCAAGGAAGCGTTCCTGAAGTCGGACGCGACTGCCCAAGGAGTCCTCAGAGGGGGTCTCCAGTGTGAAGGTCCTTGCAGCATGCTGAAAATGCAGGAGAAAAGCCTCGGGATGTCCCTTCATGAGATCTGGGTGGATGCGTCGTCGAATCAGGCCGTTGCGAGCGGAATGACCGTCGATCTTGCGGCGAGGATC
>CAIXGT010000246.1 GCA_903919105.1 uncultured Spartobacteria bacterium
CGGGGTTACTGCCGGACAGGCGACCCTCAAGGAGGCCATCAACGAGGCGATGCGCGACTGGGTCACCAATGTCCGCGAGACTCACTACATCCTCGGATCAGCCCTCGGAGCCCACCCCTACCCGATGATCGTGCGCGATTTTCACCGGATCATCGGGGATGAGTCACGTAAGCAGATCCTCCAGCGTGAGGAGCGCCTGCCTGATCGTTTGGTCGCCTGTGTCGGTGGCGGAAGTAACGCTATCGGCCTCTTCTATGCCTTTCTCAATGACGAAAGTGTCAGAATGACCGGGGTTGAGGCCGGTGGCGGCGGCATTTTTCGGGGTAAGCACGCCGCGCGCTTTCAAGGAGGAAAACTAGGTGTTCTTCAAGGAACTAAGACTTGGCTTCTGGCTGATGACGATGGACAAATCGAACTAACCCATTCGGTTTCCGCGGGACTCGATTATGCGGCAATCGGACCTGAGCATAGCTTTCTGAAGGACGTCGGGCGTGTTGATTACTCCTACGCCACTGACGACGAGGCTCTTGCAGCCTTCCACAAACTTGCCTCGATCGAAGGGATCATACCCGCACTCGAAACCGCTCATGCCATTGCCGAGGTGATTAAGATCGCTCCGACGATGAACCCTGATCAGCTTATCGTGGTCAATTTGTCAGGCCGAGGTGACAAGGATGTGCAGCAGGTGGCAGCTCTTGAGGCCGAGAGGGCCTGAAGCTTTCCTGATCGGAATCCGATCCTACCAGAAACTTCTCGGAACCGAGATCTTGTCACCGGGCTCGACGGCGGGGTCCGGATCGATATTTTGACGGACTTTTTTGACATTCACAAAGGTTCTGCTGCCATTTCTAGTAATCGTTACCTTGGTCTGGTCGGCATAATCGGTGAATCCGCCGCAGGCAGTGATCGCGCCGAGCATCGTAAGATCAGATGTGTACTTCACCCGCTGGGGTCCTCTGACATCCCCCTCGACATCGACAAACCTGTCGAATTGCACAGAGACAGTAACAATGGGGGATGAGTAGATACCTTTGGCTTTGAAACTTGTTTCAATGCTGTTCTGGACTTCGGCCTGCTTGAGTCCTGCGGCATGAATTTTACCGATATAGGGTATGTTGATGTCACCAGATCCATCAATTGTATAGGCCCCCGAAACCTGACTGATTTCTTCGGCTGGAACGCCAGCTAGACGGACGCTCAACATGTCTCCGGAGTGTAGTGCCACTTCTTTGGCCGTTAGTGAAATTCCCCCACAGAGAAGGAGAATCAGAAAGAGGGCAAGCCGGATCATAGGCTTCATCATGGATTTAATATTCACCATTTGCTTCCTTCTTGGAAGGCGCATCCTTTTTAGGAGTTTTCTCACCCGTATTCTTGGATTGTTGTGGGCTGTAGTACTGATAGTAGCTCGTATAGTATTCGTAATATTGGTCGTGGCGGATATCCGTGTTGTTGAGGACGCATCCCACAATCTTGGCCCCGACATTCTGCAAACTTTGCTTCACACGTATCAGCATCGCTTTGGGGAAGCGCCGATGCTGTACCACGACCATCGTAAGATCTACCGAACTGGCGATGACAGAGGCATCACTGACCCCTAGGATGGGAGGGGAATCAAAGAAAACCATGTCGTAAGATGCTTTGAGCTGCTGGATCAAATCGATCATGCGTTGCGAATTGAGAATTCCCACGGCATCAATCGGCAACCTGCCGCTCGGCATAAGCCAGAGGTTATCAATAGGGGTATTCAGAACGAGCGGCTCGAACGGAATATCTGTTGTGAGGAAGTCGGTGAGCCCACGATCGTTGGCAACGCCAAAAAACCTGTGTTGAGAGGGTCTTCTTAAATCCGCATCGACAATGAGAGTACGGTAACCACCCTTCGCGAAGGTAAAAGCAAGGTTATTGAGGGTCGTGGATTTACCCTCGCCCACTCCACCACTGACGAGCGTGATGGTATTTGCATCCTGAGACTTACGGTTGAATTCGATATTCGTCCGCATGATGCGATACCCCTCCGCGTCCGAGCAGTCGGCGGGGGCATCCTTAAGGATTGCGACATCCCGTGGGATGACTGCCAGAACCGGAACCCCAAGCGCAGCCTCGATGTCCTGCATGGTCTTCACGCTGGTGTCAAGGTACTCGATCAGAAAGGCCAATCCGATGCCGAGAGCCAATCCCACAGCCACCGCAATAGCCATGTTCTGGCCCACCTTGGGTTTGGCTGGGAAATCGGATACCTCGGCTTTTTCCCAGATGGTGGCGGGACTCTGAGGCATCGTGCGCTGCATCGCCTCGGTGGAGTAACGTGATTCGGCAGACTCCAAGATCCGCTTGGCCTTGAGATATTCGTTTTTGGCCTCTTGATAATGAAGCGCTTTTGATTTGGAATCCTGCTCACCTGTCCTGGCCTCGCTTAGCTTAAGCTCCATGGCCTCTAGGGCCTTCTGGTTAATCTCCAGATTTGCAGCCAGGGACTTACGCAGAATACCGATCTGATTTTTCAGTTGTTCAGCATAGACTTTTTTCGTGGCCTGCAATGACTGGACGGAGGGGTGATTCGCACCAAGCCCAGAGCTGAGCATGTGGGCCTCCTGAGAAACACAGGCCTCGTACTGGGGCAGGATCTGAGAGATTGTGGCGTCATCCATCTCGAAGGTTTTCAGACTCCGGATAATCTGGTCATCCGTCATTCCCTTGATCTGTTCCTGCTTGGAACGCAGGGTCGCCACCCGAATCCGAGCATCGTTCACCTGACTCTCGACGCTGACTAGGATGTTCTTCTCAGCAAGGCTGAGGTCCTCCACGCTCTCGGGATTCAAATCATTGATCTTCGCCTCGACTCTCATCTTCGTCATCGCATCCCTGAGTGCTTCGGTCTTGATGCGCTGCTTGTTAACCTCGTCCTCAAGCTGGACTAAGGAACGGGCTACCCACCCCTGCTGCTCGTCGATACGCTTTTTCTGGTATTCGAGCGCGATCGTATTCGCTAGGTCGGCCGCTTCCTGGCGATCCTTATCAAGAACTGAGATCTGAATGAGATCCGTTCCTCTAACCTCGGAAACACTCATCATTTCGCGCAGCCTCATGTAAGCCGCATCCCTTGATCGAATATCCCATTTCTGCTGAAGCTTCATGGTGTCGATGACCGGATAGAGGATCTCCTTGTGCTGGAGAATTTGGAACTGCGTGGTCGTGAATCGGGGGTCCATCCGCTGCCCAGCGTCACCCCCGAAAATGTGCATGTTGTTGTTATCCTCCTTCACCTGCATCGTGACAGACGACTGGTACTGCCTGGGAGTCAGATAGGTGGCCACACCAGCCGTGATAACGACCAGCAAGAAAATAAGGATGATGAGCGGTAGCCGTACTCGGATGACCCTCCAATAGTCGAGCATGTGGAGATTGATTTCCCCAGTATCCCCGCTCCCCTCGTTATGTTGATACTGCATGAAAAATTAGATCTGTTGAATAACTTGGATCCGCGCGTTCAAAAAATCGGACCCAGTTTCAGAAAAATAAGCCAACACTTCACAATTGTCCAAGGGATGACGCTCAAAAAGCTCCTTTGAGTTGGAGGTAACTGATGCCTCGTGTGTACTCTTGGGACGCGGTTGCTGAACCTCCCGAGGTGATGGAGGTCATGTATTGATAACCGGTGGCGATTTGAAAGATTCGGTTTAGCTCATACGTGAGGGAAGCATTGCCTTGGATGCTCTCCTGGTTGTAGTTGATGAGACCAGGCTGTCCGTTGGCTTGGACGGGCCCATAAGATGAATTCTTGTAATTCTGAATCAGATAGAAGATTCCGGCATTGGCTTTCAGCTTGGCGGTGATCCCCTGTGTATAGTTCAAACCGGTCCTAGCAGCGGCGCTATAACTGACATTATTCTGTCCAGAGGGTTGAGTTCCCACATGGGCGGTCCAGTTAATCGAGGAAGTCTGTCCTAGAGCCCAAGACAGGTTGCTGTCGACATAGGGGCCGATATAGGTGCCGGATCCGCTTGCGCTATTCTGAGATGTTCGGAATTCGGCGCCGGCGCGGAAGTTCCAGAACCATTTCGGATTGAAGGTGTGGTCGAATCCTGCAGACAAGCTCTGACCCCAGCTGGTGTTACCCTGCTGGGCATATCCGTAGTAGTCAGTATTGTAATCCAAAACTGCGGTGGTCGTCGGCTTGACAAGCCAGCGGAAAGACTCGGAGAAGGCGGGTTGATTGAATCCCTGACCACTAGTATTAAGAGCATTATCCAAATAGAAATTGGAGGTGAAGCTAAGGCGAGTGATGGTGGTGAAGAGATCCGACCATTGGTAAGCTCCTGAGAAACTATTGGCAGTGTAGATGTAGGATCCGTTCTGGTTTTGCGAACTGCCAATGAGCGAGGGGTTAGGCTGTTGTTGATAGGAGCTAGAAGTATTAAACGTCAGGACCAGCCGGGGGCTGTAGCGGTACTCTGCCGAAACCCCTAAGCCGACAGTTCCCTGAACTGCTTGGTTTTTGGGCTCGTTCGGATACCAAGTGAGCCCCCCCGTGAGGTTGGCATTCATATTGAGTCTCGGGGCACCGAAGCGGTAGTTGACCCCGCCGTTCAGGTTGCTAAACCAACTTCCCAAGGCATTAGTGTGCGCGCTGTTGACATTGTTGTCATAGCCGCTGCGCACAGCGGCATCGAAACGGAGCTTCTTGGCCCAGTCAAACATACCGCCTAGAGGGCCTGGGCCTGGAGCTGCGGGGCCCTCACCTGGATTCGAATCATCCAACTTCATGCTGGGCATCCCCACTGAGGCGGGGGCGAACTGTGGATTTCCGGCGGGTTGGGCGCTTGGGAGATTCAGACTTTCAGCCGTTGGGGGGTTAAATTCAGGCGGAGCAACAGTAGGCGGCGTTGGCTGTGACTGACCCTCCGATGGAGAGGGGGAGGGCTTCGCCTCTTGAAGCGGAGGGGGCAAGGGAAGAGGTGGTGTCGGAAGTGTGGCCGAAGGAGGGGAAACCTGAAGCGCATTGTTTACTGATGGAGACTGGGGAGCTGACTGAGTCGCCGGCTGTTGCAATGAAGCAGCGCTTCCGGTATCTCGGCTTGCCCCACTTCCACCTTGGGAGGATCCTCCTCCGCTTTGATTCTCCTCAGCCTGGAGGAACGCAGCTTGGCAACTCAGGACGAGCGCCAAAAGCCATGTCTTCCATGTAAAACTGTACGATCTTAAAAACACGCAGCTGGGATGAGAAAAGATTGATGAAAAC
>CAIXGT010000247.1 GCA_903919105.1 uncultured Spartobacteria bacterium
GTGCGAGTTCGGCGTGTTGGATGTGTTTGATTGCACCCCAACAGAACCACACGGACTCACCACTTTGCTATACCGGCGGCAGCCCCCTCCGGGGTCACTGCGTTCGGCTCGCTACGCTTCGCCTCTCTCCGTCACCCCAGAGGGGGCTCCTTCAATGACGTCGCGCTCTTCCAATTTACAGAAACATTTTTACACTCCCTGTTCAGAAGGTAGTGATCAAGTTTAAAGTATAAATACCCGTTAACAATTGTTTGCAATGCAATGCATCTTACGATATCAGTTTTCAGATGGAATTGCATGACGTCTTCCAAATCATTTTTGAAACAGCCAAAACTGTTCTAGCCCTCATCGGTGTGGGATCGATAGCTGTCATGGGATATATTCTTCTTATCATCCATAAGAATTAGAAAATCACGGATTCATGCGATTTTTGGATGCCGTAGGTCTGAAGACGCGTTCCTGGGGTGCTAGGTATTCCCTGCGGGTTTGACAGTTTGGGATTTAGAGATCCGCAGATATAGGGAGCGTGAGACGCTGACGGTGAAGACCCCCTATAATCCAGAGTAGGACGCCGAGTTTTACGAGGCTCCCGCCATCTTCCTACCCCGCGACGGACACTAGCCCGGAATCATGATCGACTCTCCCACTCTTGTTCAGAAGGTAGTGATCGGGTTTCCTTTGTAACGGTAAGTTAACAATTGATTGCTTTGTGGGGCATTAACAATTAACTCTTCGTCATGCATCCCCTCTACGCATCATTCTACGAAACAGCCAAAAGTATCCTTGCTTTCATTGGAGCGGGATCAGTTCTCTGCACGATGGGCATTTTCCTCTTCGCCCTCGTTGCCCATATGCGCAAGGACTTAAGAAAAACGTTGGATTCAGACAATCCCCGGAAGCGGCAGGATTGACGGTGTATCCCCGAGTAGCGGGTGGCGTTCCCTTGAGGGATTCGTTTTTTTAGGTTTGGAGACCAGCAAGTAGATGGAGGGGACGACAAATAGGGTGAAGAGCGTTCCGATGATCATTCCCGAGACAAGGACGATACCGATGCTATTGCGTGCACCCGCGCCGGGCCCGCTGGCGAGAATCAGGGGCGTGTGACCGACCACGGTAGCCACCGTCGTCATGAGGACTGGACGCAAACGAGTTCCGGCGGCAGCCAGAATGGCGTGCCACTTGTCGAGTCCTCCTTCCTGGAGATTGTTCGCGAACTCGACGATCAGGATACCGTTCTTAGCCACCAGGCCGACAAGGGTGATCAGCCCGACTTGACTGTAGATATTGATGGTGGTGGCGCCCAAGAAGGTAAAGAGGAGAGCGCCGGAGAGGGCCAGCGGCACCGATCCGAAGAGGATGATGAAGGGATCACGGAAGCTCTCGAACTGTGCCGCAAGCACCAGAAAGATCAGGACGAACGAGAGCACCATCGTCATGACAAGGCTGTTGCCTTCCTGACGGAGTTGGCGGGACTCGCCTGCGTAGTCGATCACGAAGCCGCGGGGCAGGATCTGATCGGCACGCTTCTCCAGGACCTTGAGAGCCTGGTCGATGGTGATGCCGGGAGGGAGGATGGCGGAAATTTTAGCCGAATTAAGCTGCTGAAATCGGTTAATCTGGCGTGGAACGGTACTGCGCTTCAGCTCTGCGAACGTGGCGAGCTGGATGAGCTGGCCGCCGGGTCCGCTGACATAAATTTTGCCCAGAGAGTCAGGGTCGAGGCGGTCTCCTCGCTTGAGTTCGGGGATCACTTTATAGCTGCGCCCCTGGATGCTGAAGCGGTTCACATAGTTGCCTCCCAGCATGGTGGAGAGATCGGAGCCGACCTGCTGGAGATCCAGTCCAAGGGCCGAGACCTTGTTGCGGTCGAAGGCGATTTCAACCTGAGGCTGGTCGTACTTCAGATCACTGTCGGCAAAGATGAAGATGCCGCTGCCAAAGGCTGTCTTGACAAGGTCGTTGGCCGCATCCAAGAGCTGGCGGGGCTCCAGTGTAGAGGAGATGATGAATTCAACGGGGAAGTTGCTGCCGCCGGGAAGCGCCGGCGGGGTCGTTGCGATAATCCGAAGCCCAGGGATGCCGGCGGTTTTCTTACCCAAGGCAGCCGCGATTTCGTCGCAACTGCGCTTTCTTTCGCTCCAGGGTTTTGTCCTGATGCCGCCGAATCCCCCAGTGGGATTCATGATCTGGAAAGTGTGACCGGTCTCGGGTAACTGTAGAAACGTGTCTCGGACAAGCGAAGAGTAGAGAAGCGTCTGGTCGATCGTGGAGAATGGGGAGGCCTGGAAGATGGTGAAGACGATCCCCTGATCCTCCTTGGGTGAGAGTTCCTTGGGTGAGAGGAGGTAGAGTAGTGGCAGGATGAGAACCCAGAAGCCTGCCACGGTCAGTACCGCCCCGCGATGGCGAAGCATGGAAGCAAGCAGTGTGACATAGCCATGCTGGAGCGAGGTGAATCGTCGGTTCACCCAACCGGCGTAGCCGCGCGCGTCATCCCCGCGGCGCAGAAGTCGTGAGGCCATCATCGGAGAGAGGGTAAGGGCCACAATGCCGGAGATGATGACCGCACCCGCCAGCGTGAAGGCAAACTCACGGAACAGCGCTCCCGTCAGGCCTCCCTGGATGCCGATCGGCGTGTAGACCGCCGCCAGGGTGATCGTCATCGCGATGATAGGACCGAAGAGTTCCCGTCCGCTTCGGAGTGCGGCATGGAGGGGA
>CAIXGT010000248.1 GCA_903919105.1 uncultured Spartobacteria bacterium
ATGGTGCGGCCGAGGCCACCCGCCTTGAAGTCACCACCCTGGATGTCGGCGAGCAGCATGTAGCTGTTGCCCCACACGGGCTGGATATTGGGTGCCTTGCCTGCAAGGGCAAGATCGACCGTTTTGCGAGCGATGATGATCTGCTTGAGGTTAAACGCCTCGGCAACAGCCCCCGTGGTGATGTTGGATCCACCCTGGGTCGTGTTGAGGAATCCATAGAGGTAGGTCTGGAGCTTCTGACTCCTCTTGATGAGGTTCCAGAGGTGGAGCGAGAGCACCAGCGTATTGGGCTGCTCACCGACGTTGTTGAACTGCTCGATGGCAGAGTTAATGTCGGCAGGAACATCCATGGTTGCCAGATGAGCATCGTCATAGGCTGCCGCTGGGTTGGTCACAGCAAGAGCGTCAGGATTCAGAACGGTGTTGGCCACCTGAACCTCGTAGTCGAGCATGACTTTGCGCATGCAATCCTTGGCCGTGATGACCTCGGCGTCGAAGAAGTTCTTCATCCGCTTCTTGATCACGTCGTCGATGCGCTCCTCATGACCATACTCCTCGGTCTGGTAGTTGTCCCACTCGAAGCTGATGTTGCTTTCGTTGTAGGTGCCGGACTGGTTGCGCTTCTGGCTCTGCTTCTTGAGCAGACCGCCGCTGGCGATGCGGAACTTCGGATAGCGTCCGTATTCCATTTCGCTCTCGTTGACGGGCAGCACAAGCTGGCCGATGAATTGCTCGTCCTGGTGGACCGCCTCCATAAGGACGGTGGATAGGTCGATGCGGGGTACTGCGTCGGTGGTGTTATACATGGTCGTGTGTCAGTTGAGGGTTGGTCTTGAGTTAGATCAGCACGACGTGGATGCGGCCGCCGGAGGAACCGGCTGGAGCTGCGTCCCATGCGATGGCTGCAGGGGTTCCACCTGAGGCGTGTTCGACGAATGTTCCACCGGAGGAGAGATCGAGAAGGTCTCCTGCGGCGACGGCGGTGTCGCTCCCAAGAACTACCTCATGGAGACCGCTTCGCTTGAGGAAGACATCGACTGCCTTGCCTGCATCAGCTCCCGTGACGAGGACACCGACTGCGGTGTCAGTTGCTCCAGCAATGGCGATGCCTGCGGAGGTGATCTTAACGGCCTTGTATTCCTGGCCGCCGAGGTTGGATGCGGCGATGCCGCTGACAACATTGTTGAAGTTCATGCTAGTGGGTTCCTTGGGTTGTGTGGTGATTAGGCGCGCTGGGCTTCGAGCCAGTCGCGGTGAAGCTCGGGGTTGGTCTTGATGACCGACTCGAAGGCCTTGGCGCGGGACTTGCCGCTCTTCTCGATCTCGGAGACCTTCTGCTCGAAATCGTGGACCTTGCCGTCCTTGGAAGTGACAGGCGAGATGGTGCCGTCTGCGGAGAAGGAGAGGACCCGGGTGCCAGTCTTGATGGAGTGGAGGAGAACCTCGTTCCGGGACTTGAGCGAAGCGACCTGCTCCTTGAGGGAAGCGTTCTCGTGGCTGAAGGCCTTGAGGTTGCCCTCGATGGTCTCGAAGTGATGGGCCGTCTCGGCATCCTCGCGGGTTGCATCCTCGCGGGTGAGGCGGGCCTGAAGCATGCGGACCTCGCGGGTCAGTGCGGAAAGCGCGGTTCCGGCCTCAGCGCCTGCGGGAGCAGCCTCAACGGCACCCTCATCTTCAGAACCTTCGGCACCCTCGTCGTCACCGGCGGCGTGCTCGGCCTGGAGGGCAACGATTCCGGCGGCGTCTTCCTCGCTGATCTCACCAGCCTCGACGAGTTCGGTGATCTGCTCTTCAGAGAGACCGAGAATATCCTCAAGGGAGAGATCCTCGCCGTGACCGGCGGATTCTTCCTGGAGTGCGGCGATCGTCTGCCCCTGGGCGGCGACCATTTGCTGGAGTTCAGTGATCGCGGTGAGGAGGTCCGCCTGGGATGGCTCCGTCGCGCCTGGATTGGTTTGGGTGTCTGGATTCATAGAGATGTCGCCTCTCCCACGCCCGTCAACTGAGTCGTCGGTTTTTGCCTGGAAGAGACCGGTCGGATTCGCCGCAGGAGTCGCCACCAAATCCACGGAGATGACGGAATCGCACCGCGCTGCAAGCTGCTTCTTGCCATTGACCTCGACGTACTCGTCATCACCGGTGAAGGCCGCCGAGAGCCCCACATTGGTCGGCATGCGCTCTGCCAACTCGATGGCCTGCTCGTAATTGGGGTGAGTCTGGAGCAGGTGCCAGTCTCCAAGGAGCTTGGCTCCATCGATGTGGAAGTTATCGAGGTAGCCATTCACCGCATCGGCGCCGCTCTTGTGGTTCCATTTGGTGGGAACGGTCCCCATCTTTTTGCAGGCGATCGCCATCTGCTTGAGGGTAGTGTGATCGACCTGCAGATCGTGTCCGCGTGCCGTGAGTCCGCTGGTGATGATGGAGACGCCCCGGATGATGCCGTTGCCGCGGTCGACGCGGGAACCGACGAGTCCGGAGGGGTTATCGAAGTAGTGGTCTTTCATGCCCCCATGGGGGCAACGTCAACGGCTCGACCCTAGACTCTGCAGCTTCCTGCGCTCTCGACCCTAGACCCTCGACCCTCGACTCACTCCTTTAACTTTTTCTTGGCGCGGGCTTCCACGAAGGAGGCACGGATGCGCATGTTCAGGGACTACCGCCAGCTTCTGCCCTTGCCCGAGCGCTTTTCATAATCGCGCAGGTCTTTTAAGAACTCCACCTGGCCGCTGGAGGCCTTGTATCCGCCGCCGGGGTCAGAGATGAATCCCAGCGACTTCCCATTCATCGACCCACGGGAAAGACCCGCTCCGTCAAAAGCTTCCAGCAGACTGGCGAGATCCTCGGACATGGATGCTCGGGATCTCGGGAGTTAGGATCAGAGGGTGGTTCCTCCGGATCCGACACCCCCACCGGGAGCTTCCTCTCCAGCAGGAACAGGGATGCCTTTCTGGCGGTAGGATCGGATCTTGCGGGAAAGCTGACTTTCGTTGCCGCCGACGCGCTCATCGATGGCGGCGATATTCTGCTCGGGGTTCTGCGTACCGTAGGCCGCGCGCATGGCATCGGGCGTCAGGCCGCTCTCGATATTGGGCTCATATTGGCCGTTGGCATTGCGCGGGCGGCTGTCCAGCTCGCGGAGGCGCGAGGAGCTGGCCGAAAGCTCGCGAAGGCGGGGCAGAAAGCTCATTAGCGCATGCGGGAGAGGAATCCACGGATGGCGGCACCAAGACCACCGACCTTGGAGCCAGCACGGGAGAGCACGGAGGCCTCCTCGCCAGCCTTGGCCACTCCGCCTAGCTTGGCGGTATCAGCGGAGAGTGGGGAGTTGGTGGCGGCCGTGGCGACCGAACCGGATCCTGCGCTGGTGGAGGGAGGGTTGAAGGAGCTATTGAAGCCACCCTTGAAGTCACTCGCGGCAGCGCCATAGGCCTGTCCGATACCGGCTCCATCCTGGCCATACTTCTTCATGACGGCCTGATGGCCCAGCACGGCACCAGCGCCGAGACCCGCACCGACGGCAGCGTCACGGATTGGATGACCGTTCTCATCGACCTTATCGTCGAAAGACTTAAGTGAAGCCGACTTCTCGGCCAGCTCTTTGAGACGATCCTTGGCGGAGAGATGGCGATCGCGGGTTTCCTTGGCTTTAGGATGACGGATTCCCTTGATGTATCCGGCCGTTTCCCCGGCCAAGGCTCCACCAAGACCACCAACCAATACAGGGATAGCGCGATCACCTTTTTTCCCAACAAGGGCACCAATTCCAGCCCCGGCTGAACCACCAATGGCTCCACCTCCAAGGATGTATTTGGTGTCATGAAGGTATCCGTCTTTGTAGGCCTTGGACTTCTTGCCCCATGGAGCATTGTAAGCTCCTACGTTGGCGGTGCCAAAAACGGCATGGGCAACTGGGCCTGCAGCCAGTTCCTTGAGTCGAGCCTTGGCGGAGAAGCGCTTGCCGGAGAGGGCACGGATCTTAGCGAGCGCGTCGCTTCCCGCCTTGCGGTAGGCTTGACCGGTGGGAACCTTCACCTCTTTGGGGCTAATGAAGCGGCCCTTCTCGCGGCGGAGGGTCTCGGTGCCATATTTCTTCATGATGCCGACATGCCCTGCTCCAAGGCCTGCACCAGCTAGCGCTGCACCACCTGCAGCCTCGGCAATCCCGGGGCCATTGTAGTGGTTCTCAACCCCAGTGAAGTGACCACTCTTGTCGTAGGCGGCTTCGTTTTTGGTCAGGAGACCGAATTCCTTGTTTTTGAACCGCTCTTCGTCGCGGCCCTTGATTCTAGCGCCCTGAAATGCTCCACCGATGCCGCCAACAGCAGCACCGTACTTGGACGCTTCGACTCCTGTTCCGAGCGCGGCAACGCCAGATAACGCCGCAGTATTAGCTGGCGCTCCATGAGATTTCAAAAAGGAACGGACGCCGCGCACCCCATTGGCTTTCAATAGTTGCCGGGGCGCAAGTTTTGAGCCCGCGATGATGCCAGCCGCTCCAAGGCCAGCTCCAGCAAGTCCAGCAAGGCCAGCACCTGTTGCCGCTCCCTTGATGGCACCCCTAGTCACCGGAGCAACCGTGGGGGATTCTTTTTCTTTGGTGGCCAGTTCCTTGATCTGAGTGGATCGGGCGGCGAGTTCGCGAAGGCGGGAGAGAGGAGTCATGGGTAGAAAGGTTCACTTCCCACACACACGTCAACTTCCAGGCCGCGACTCAGTTCTTCTTATCCTGGGTTCCTGAGTTCCAGATTAGCTTCCGAAACTGCCGCACCCTGCGAATCAGGAGACGCACATCCCCTGTGGTGACCCTGAGGCGAAACGGTAGCTTCACCCCAGGGATCCAGGCGGCCACGGAGATCTCGTATTTGATCTCGCGCGGCCTTGATTCAGCCTTGGCGAGTTCCATGGATCAGGCAGCACTCGAGGGTCGGAACTTGATAGGGAACTCCTCGATGTTGCCACCGCGATACTCCTTAGGGACAAAATTTCCAAACTTCCCGAGCTTCTCACCAGGGCGCACGGAGGGATAGGAGCCAGCCTTTCGAGCCTTAGCGATTTTCGGGATCATAGGGAGGCCCGAGATCTTGCGGCTGGCGGCAATACCACCTGCCGCACCAATCAGACCGGTCCCGACGATGGCTGCCTTGAGGAGAGCCTCGCGGTTCTCTTTCTTCTCATGCCACTCCTTCTCACGGCGGAAGCGAGGGCGGCTTCCGGGTGCAAAGACTCGGGCGCTCCTGCCTCGTGGATCGCGGACATCCCACCCAGCCAAGGCGGCATCGAGGTCGAATTGCTTGAGTGTGCGGCGAAGCTTGGCTGAGAAAAGACTCACTCCAACTTTCCTGAGGGAATCATCAGCCTTGCGCACCAAGGGCATGCCGTATTTCTGACCTACTGCCGTCTTGGAGGTGAGCGCTGCTCCTGCGAGCATGGCACCACCAGCAGCAGCCGATCCAACGGCGCGATGGAACCAAGCTTTCTCCCACTCGCGCTTCTGAGGGCGACCAGCCTGGTCGGTACGCCGGGGCTTGCCTGCCATCACATCGCCCGCATCCCGCAGGAGGCCAGTGCCACGGCCACCCCAGCGGTGGACCTTCTTGCCCTTGTTGTAGAAACCACGAAGGGTCTGAACGCCGGTCATGGAGACAGGGTTTCCGGAACCATCGACAACATCGCCATGAAGCCCCATGGCGGCGCGAGTCGGGCTCACGTACCGCTGGGACCCCTTCTCCCTGGGCTGATTTCCGTAGCCGAATTCCTTAAGCAGGCCGCGGACCTTGGAGGAAAGGTTTTTCTTGGACGGATCCTGAGCACGGGCGGCGATCTGGGAATTATTGATGGCATCGACCATCATCCCCTCATCGGCCCCCTGGTGGGCTCCGTAGAGGGCACCGGCTCCCGCGCCAAGAGCAGCAGCAGTTCCCATTCCAGCATTCTGGATTGCATGAAAAGGACGTGATCCAATTTTACCCACTTGGCTTGCCTCTTCGAGATT
Organism: uncultured Spartobacteria bacterium; assembly: GCA_903919105.1. Next base: position 5,993 of record CAIXGT010000248.1, read on the forward strand.
AGGAAGGAATGGGGCCTTGAGACCCTTCTTTAGGGCGATCGCGCCCACTCCTCCAATGACTGCACCAGCCAGTGCTCCACCCACGGCTGCGCGCTTAGTGAAAGCGGCCTTATCATTAGGGTCGGCATTGCCGAGCACTTTGTTTCCAATCGCAGTCCCGCCACCAGCCAGAGCACCCATCGCTCCAGCACCGATCCCTGCAGCCTGCAGGGCGGATTTAAGGGATATCCCTCGGGTTAGAAGAGCTGTCCCGCCGCCAAGCAGGGCACCGGAAGCCGCGCCGGAGATCCCGGCCTTGAGGACCTGATGGCCCGTCTCTTCAGAAGGCCGAGAGGCAAAGAGCTTGGCTTTCTTAGCCAGAAGAGCCCCAGCCACACCGACACCGGCAACAGCGGGAAGTGCCTCGGCGCGCTTAGCCCAGCGAGGACGATCGCCGTAGATGTCGCGGTGCTTGTCGGTGGCGGCGCGCACGGCGAGGACGCCACCCATGCCTGCAGCGGCACCCAGTCCGAGGCGCCCGAGGCGCTGGTTGAGCGTAGAGCCCTTTCCATGAGTGAGCCATCCGGCGGCGGCACCCGCCCCTGCAGCGCGATTGATATTGCGATCACGGCGATCAAGATCTCCTTCGCGGACGGATTTCACAAAACGATCATGAGCAGTGCGGCCCGTGAGCGGAACGCCATCCTCTTCGTTCTTGAGCGCAAAGCGCTTCATGGAGCGATTCTTCGCTGAGAGGCGCAGGACCCGACCGAGCCATCCCTTGC